>NZ_LIPP01000351.1 GCF_001418335.1 Streptomyces aurantiacus
GTCGGTGGCGGGGCAGGCTCTGGCGGGGCGGTCGGGTCAGCGTGATCTGGCGGACGAGTTGCTGGAAGCAGGCCAGGGCCGCGAGCGACGGCAGGGCCGCTGTGGCGATGCTGGTGAAGGTCCGGTGGGCCTGAGCCGCGCAGAGCACCATCGCGACGGAGGAGAACAGCAGGACGACGAACCAGGAGTGCACGGCGCGGCGCTGGTGCAGCGCGGCCCGCAGAATGGAGAGCGAGGCCATCATCCACGGGCCGTAGACCAGCAGGGGCCACCAGACCGCCGTGCTGCTCTGCGTGTGGGAAGCGATGTCGCGCAGGGGGACGTAGGACACCATCCCGCCGAAGACGCTCACCATCGACACGATGACCGCGGCGACCGCGGCGATCAGAAAGCTGACCGTCTGCAACCAGGTGACGCGGGCCTTACGAACCCGTACTTTCCGGTGCCCGGCCGGGTGGGAGCGGATGGGCGGTAGCTCAGCGGTGATGCGTGCCAGGTTGTCCATCGGATCGTCGGTGAGGCCGGCGCCGGTTGACGGCGCCTCGCTGCGGGGCGGTGGCACGGCGGCGGACTGTTCCGCCGAGACGGCGTCCTGGAGGAGATGGGTGAGCTCCTCGACCGGGTCCCAGGCGGGGTCGAGGGCATCCGACTGGTCGCCGCCCGCATGCCGCATGTCGACGGGCCCACGATGCCGCCCGGTACCCGATCCCGATCCCGGCCCCGACTCGGTGCCATACACACGGTCGTCCGGAGCGAAGAGGTGGGCGTAGTCGTCGTTCACGGAAAATCCTCCCCCCTTCATGCGCAGGCCACGTTGCTGCCGGGCCGCCCCTGGACGCTCCACCGCTGGTTCAGCTCGTCCTGTGTCCTGTTCAGGGATGCCAGGAAATCACCCAACAGAGGTTCGGTCACCCGCAGTTCGACCGGTTCGCCATCCCCGCGCAAAATGCCGCGGGCACCCGGTGTCGAATTGTCCGAGGCAGGCATATAGGTGTATCGACCCATCGCCGTCTGAGGGACAGCGGTCAGATTTTCCTCACCTGCCTGGACCTGGACGGGAGTGCCGAAGAGCCTTGCTTTCGTCATATCTCGCTAACGCTGCCACCCTTACTCGGATGCGCGGCAAATGAGTGAGCGTAACTCCGCCCGGAGAATTGACGACGGCGTTTGTAAGCCAAGACCAAATAACCCTCTAAGAGCAGTTATTGCTACTGGAGATCCGCGTCATCGGACAGTGAAGCGCAGGAGTCCAGGAGTCTCCTCGCAGTCCTGCCCGTCCTACCGTCCTAGCGGTCCTACCGTCCTCCCGGTCCCACCGGTCCCACCGGCCCTCCCCGTCAGTCGGCGAATCTGCGTACGTATCCTCGCTGCCACGGTGTCTCCACCGCGTGGCGGTCGTAGTTCCGTCGTACGAAATCCACCGCCTCCTCGGGCGGCACGCCGTCCAGGACCGCCAGGCAGGCCAGGGCCGTGCCTGTCCGTCCGCGGCCACCCCCGCAGGCGATCTCCACGCGTTCGGTGGGGTCCGCGGCCCGCTCCCAGGTCTGCGTCAGGACCTTCCTCGCGTCCGCCCGGTCCCGGGGCAGCCGGAAGTCGGGCCACCTCAACCAGCGCGTCTCCCAGGGGAATTCGGGTGGCTCCTTGCCGAGGAGGTAGACGCCGTAGGTGGGGCGGGCCGCCTCGGGGCCGAGTCCCTTGCGCAGCCCCCGGCCCCGTACCAGCCGGCCCGACGGCAGTCGGAGCACTCCCGGTTCCTTCTCGTCCCAACCCGCGGTCATCCGACCCCTCCCCCATGAACTCCTGGCGGCGGCCCTCGCCTCGATCCCCCGGACCAGGTCCGCCATCGCGGCGACGACTATGTCACGGCGGCGCGGAAGGCGGCGGAAGGTGGCGGAAGGCGATGGCGGCCCGTCGCCTCGGGAGTCGCAGCCGACCCCGAAGGGCTCCTCTCCCACCTCGTCCTTTACGGCGCCATTGGTCGTACCTCTGGCAGAAACCGCATTCGCGCGCGTCCCCTTGACCGCCCTCACGGCCCCTCTTATCGTCACGCTGCACCTATGACGTAGGACGTCGTATCTCTGTCGTATCACCGTCGTATCTCCCCACACACGTCTTCTCACTCCTCGCTGGAGGAACCGTGCGCGACGCGACCCCCGCACCGGCGCTGCACCGCCGGTCGTTCCTGAAGTACTCCGGCGCGCTCGGCGCGGCCGTCACGATCACCTCGACGCTCTCCGCGCTCTCCGCCTGCTCGTCGGGGCCGGAGTCCACGAACGAGACGGGCGGCGGGGGCGAGGGCGCCGACCGGACCCTCACCGCGGTGATCGGCTACGGCAACGACCAGAGCTGGGATCCCCTGATGACGGCGTCGGCGTTCGCGATGGCCGGCAACCACCACATCTACGAGGGGTTGCTGGACACCGACCCGATCAGCCGTGAGCCGTACGCGGCCCTGGCGACCGCGGTTCCGGCGGATCTGCGGGCGACCACCTGGAAGTTCACGCTGCGGGAGGGCGCCACGTGGCACGACGGGCAGCCCGTCACCGCCGACGACGTGGTCTTCACCTACGGGCGCGTACTGGATCCGAAGACGACGACCCTCGCCAAGAACTTCTTCGCCTCCTGGCTGGCGGAGGTGAAGAAGGTCGACGCGAAATCGGTGGAGTTCGTTCTCAAGTTCCCCTTTCCCGACGGGGTCCAGCGGCTCACGCTCGCGAAGATCATGCCTGAGCACGTGTTCTCGAAGGCGGGGGCGCTGGACGGGGCGACGACGGGAAAGACGGTCGGCTCGGGCCCGTACCGGCAGACCGCTCACCATCCGAAGTCCAACACCACCTTCGAGGCGTTCGCGGACTACAACGGGCCGCGAAAGGCCGCGTTCAAGAAGATGAACTGGCTGACCATCGTGGACGCCGCACCGCGGGTCGCGAAGATCTCGGGTTCGAGCGCGGGCGCGCAGATCTCCGACAACATTCCGTACGCCAATATCTCCCAGCTGGAGAAGGGCGGACTGGAGGTCGAGGGCGGGGCGGGAATGAATCACCTCTTCCTCCTCTTCAACACCGCCCACAAACCGTTCGACGACGTACGGGTGCGGCAGGCGCTGCACTACGCGATCGACAAGGAGAAGATGGTCGAGGCCGCGCTGCGCGGTCACGGAAAGCCGGCGTCGTCGTTCCTCAACGAGGAGAATCCGACCTACCGCAGGGCGAAGACGGTCTACGGCCACGACCCGGACAAGGCCAGGGCGCTCCTGGAGGAGGCCGGGGTCAGCGGGCTGACGGTCAGCCTGATGGCGGTCAACGTGAGCTGGATCATGGACTGCCTGCCGACCATCAAGGCCTCCTGGGACGCCATCGGGGTCGAAACGACCCTCGAACCCCAGGAAACCGCCGCGCTCTTCACGAAGCTCGACCAGAAGAAGGACTTCCAGGTCGTCGCGGCCGCGTCCAACCCGAACCAGTTCGGTCTCGACGCCGATCTGATCATGCATTACAACTACGGGCCCGGGAACACCTGGATGCGGTACGCCCGCTGGGAGAGCAGTTCCGTGGCCAAGGATCTCTTCAGCCGGATGGATCAGGCCACGCGGGAACCGGATGCCGAGCGGAAGAAGACGATGACTCAGGAATACATCGATGTCGTCGCCGAGAACGCCGTCATCTATCCGGTGGTGCACAACGAGTTGATCACCGCGTGGGACGCGAAGGACCTTACGGGTGTTCGGCCGCAGCCGTACCCAGGGATAAACGTTCTCCAGGCGAAATGGGTTTGAGGGTTGCGCGGAAGGTGCGGGCCGTCCGTGACTGGTCGCGCAGTCCCCCGCGCCCCTGGAGGGGCGCCGGTCGACCAGCCGCGTGACCCGGATCAGCCAGTTCCAGCGAGGAGAACACGTGGTCGCGATCGTCAGAATTCTGATCCGCCGTATTGTCCTGCTAGTTCCGCTGATGCTCGGGATCATTCTGTTCGTGTTCGTCGTGATGCGGTTCTCGGACAGTGATCCGGCGTCCGCGTACTTCCAGGGCGCGAACCCGACCGAGCAGCAGCTGCACGACTTCCGGGAGCGCAACGGCCTGCTGGACCCGTTCCCGGTGCGGTATCTCGACTTCGTCGGGGATCTGGTCCGGGGCGACATGGGAGTCAGCGCGCTGACGCGGGCGCCGGTCGTCGACCAGGTCACCACCGCGCTGCCGCTCACGATGCAGCTGACCTTCCTCGGCCTGGGCATCGCGGTGGTGCTTGCGCTGCTCGGCGGGGTCACCGCCGCGATCTACCGGGACCGTTTCCCCGACCAGCTGATCCGGGTCGTGTCGCTGACGGGTGTCGCGGCGCCCGGCTTCTGGCTGGCGCTGCTGATGATCCAGTACCTCGCCGTGGACCTGGGCTGGTTCCCGACCAGCGGATACATCAACCCGGCCGACTCGTTCACCGGCTGGCTGAAGACCATGACGCTGCCCGCGCTCGCCCTGTCGCTGCCCGTCGCCGCCCAGCTCACCCGGATCGTCCGCACGGCCGTGGTGGAGGAGCTGGACCGGGACTACGTACGCACCGCGATCGGCAGCGGGCTGCCCCCGGTCGTCGTGGTCGGGCGGAACGTGCTGCGCAACGCTCTGATGAACCCGCTGACCGTACTGGGTCTGCGCGTCGGCTATCTGCTCGGCGGTGCCGTCGTCATCGAGACGATCTTCAATCTGCCGGGGATGGGCAAGCTCATGATCGACGCCGTGAAGAACGGCGATCCGGCCGTCGTGCAGGGCGGCGTCCTCACCATCGCCTTCGGGTTCGTCGTCGTGAACCTGGTCATCGACATCCTCTATCTGCTGGTCAACCCGCGTCTGAGGAGTGCCGAGGCATGATGCTGACACACCGGAAGCGGCTCGCCGACGTCCTTTCGCTGCCCGGGGTCCGTCTCAAGGGGTTCGCGCGGCTTCCGCCGATCTCTCGGATCGCCGTCGTCGTCATCGGGATCGTCGTCCTCACGGCCCTTCTCGCCCCTCTCATCTCCCCGCACGACCCGCTCGAACAGTCACCGCTGGTCGACAACGGCCATGGTGAGGGCGCCCCTTCGGGCGAGCACTGGATGGGGCAGGACAGCCTGGGCCGCGACATCCTCAGCCGGCTGATGTACGGGGCCCGCTGGTCCCTGGCGATCGGCCTCGGCGCGACCTCCCTCGCGCTGGTGGTGGGCGCGGTCATCGGCGCGGTCGCGGCGACCTCGCGCAAGGCGGTCGACGAGACGCTGATGCGCTGCCTGGACATCGTCATGGCCTTTCCGGGCATCGCGCTCGCGGCCGTCTTCGTCGCGGTGTTCGGCGGCGGCATCCCGATCCTCATCGGCGCGATCGCGTTCCTCTACATGCCGCCGATGGCCCGGGTCGTACGGGCCAACGTGATGGACCAGTACGGCGAGGACTACGTGACCGCCGAGCGGGTCATCGGAGCGCGTACCCCGCACATCGTGTGGCGGCACGTGGCCGTCAACTGCGCCGCTCCGGTCCTCGTCTTCTGCACCGTGCAGGTCGCCGAGGCGATCGTCTTCGAGGCGTCGCTGTCCTTCATCGGGGCGGGCGTACGGCCGCCGGACCCGTCCTGGGGCAGTGTCATCGCGGACGGCAAGAACATGGTGCTGACCGGGGGCTGGTGGGCGACCGTGTTCCCGGGCCTGCTGATGCTGGTCACCGTGCTGGCCCTCAACATCCTCTCCGAGGGCGTCTCGGACGCGTGGGCGGCGCCCGCGGCCCGGGATGTCCCGGGACGGCAGGCTGACGAGCAGGGCGAGGAGGACCGCCTGGAGACGGCCGAGCCGGGCAGCGGCAAGGTCCTGGAGCTGCCGGGTCTCGCGGAGGCGGCGCAGCGGCTGCGCGGCCGGGCCCGTCCCCTGCCCGAGGGCGGGCAACCGGTGCTGAGCGTCGAGAACCTGGCCATCGGCTTCGATGCCCGCCACGGGGGTGTGGACATCGTCGACGGCATCAGTTTCGACGTACGGCCCGGTGAAGTCCTGGGCCTGGTCGGCGAGTCGGGCTGCGGCAAGTCGCTGACGGCCCTCGCGGTGATGGGCCTGGAACCGAAGGGCGCGCGGGTGCGCGGCCATGTCCGGTTCAACCAGCGGCAGTTGGTCGGCGAGCCGATGCGCGTACGGCGCAGGCTCCTCGGCCACGAGATGGCGATGATCTACCAGGACGCCCTGTCGTCGCTGAACCCCGCGATGACGATCCGCGCCCAGCTGGGGCAGGTGGTCAGGCGGGGCGGCACCCGCACGGGCGCCGAACTCCTCGAACTGGTCGGCCTGGACCCGGACCGCACCCTGCGCAGCTACCCGCACGAGCTGTCCGGCGGCCAGCGGCAGCGCGTACTGATCGCGATGGCGCTCTCCCGGAACCCGAAACTGATCGTCGCCGACGAACCGACGACAGCTCTCGACGTCACCGTGCAGGCGCAGATCATAGAGCTGCTGCTACGGCTGCGTGCCGAGCTGGACTTCGCGCTCGTCCTCGTCTCGCACGACCTGGCGCTCGTCGCGGACGTCACGGACCGGATCGTCGTGATGTACGGCGGCCAGATCGTGGAGTCGGGCGTGACGGCGGACCTGGTGGAGTCGCCGTCGCACCACTACACGCGCGGCCTCCTCGGCAGCGTCCTGTCCCTGGAGTCGGCGGCGGTACGGATGACCCAGATCAAGGGAGTCGTGCCCTCCCCGGCCCACTTCCCCGCGGGCTGCCGGTTCGCCGACCGCTGCCCGATGGCGACGGAGGTGTGCCGGACGAACACACCCCGGCTGGCGGGCCCGCCGCGCCGCCACGAGGTCGCCTGCCACCATCCGGCGATCGCTCCGGCGGCGTACCCGGCCGGGGCCGGCCGCACCGGCGTCGACGACGGAAGCGAGGCCGTGACATGAGTACGAGCCGACCGGCCGGCCCGCTCACTGGCCCTCGCACGGAACCCGGCACGACACCCCTTGTGGAGCTGTCCGACGTGCACGTCGTCCACAAGGCGCGCACCGGCGGCCTGCTCGCACGCGACCGCGTGTACGCCCTGACCGGCGCCGAACTCACCATCGCGCCCGGCGAGACGGTGGGCGTCGTCGGCGAGTCCGGCTGCGGCAAGTCGACGCTCGCCAAGGTCCTGGTGGGCGTGCAGAAGCCGACGTCCGGGACGGTGTCCCTGCGCGGCGGCGACCTGTGGACGATGGCCCCGGCCGAGCGACGGAGACTGGTGGGCACCGGCACCGGCATGATCTTCCAGGACCCGTCGACGGCCCTGAACCGCCGGCTGACGGTACGGCGGATTCTGCGCGACCCCCTCGACGTACACAGGCGCGGCACGCCTCGCGAACGCGAGGACCGGGTGCGCCAGTTGATGTCCCTCGTCGGCCTTCCCAGGGCGCTCGCCGACGGCCTGCCCGGTCAGCTGTCCGGCGGGCAGCGGCAGCGGGTCGCCATCGCGCGTGCGCTGGCCCTCGACCCGGACCTGGTCGTCGCCGACGAGCCGACCAGCGCCCTGGACGTCTCGGTCCGCGCCCAGATCCTCAACCTCCTCCTCGACCTCAAGGAACGGCTCGGCCTGGCGCTGGTCTTCGTCTCGCACGACATCCAGACCGTACGGAGGATGAGCGACCGCGTCATCACGATGTACCTCGGCCGGATCGTCGAGGAGTCCCCGGCCGACGAGGTCACGGACCGGTCCCGGCACCCGTACACCCGCGCCCTCTTCTCGGCGACGCCCGGCCTGCTGGACCCCATCGACCCGATCCCGCTGGTGGGCCCCGTGCCGTCGGCCACCCGACCGCCGAGCGGGTGCCCGTTCCGGACGCGCTGCTGGAAGGCGGACGCGGTGTGCGCGGAGGCCATGCCGGATTTCGCGGGCGCGTCGACGACAGGGGGCCGTTTCCGGTGCCACCATCCTGTGGAGGACGGCGTGTCGACTCGCGATCTCGTCGCGCAGGCCGTCAGCGCCGCCGTACCGGAGACCGCCACCGCGCCGGGGGCCACCGCCATGGCCGACGCCTCGGCCGACGTCCCGGCCGACGTCCCAAAGGAGCCTTGATGACCTTTCCCGCCCCGCTGACCGGTGTCGTACCGCCCGTCTGCACGCCCCTGACACCGGACCGTGAGGTGGACGTCCCCTCGTTGACCAGGCTGGTCGACCATCTGCTGGAGGCCGGGGTGGACGCCCTGTTCGTCCTCGGGACGTCGTCCGAGGCCGCGTACTTGACCGACCGTCAGCGGCGCCTCGTCGTCGAGACGGTGGTCGGCCATGTGTCGGGCGGGGTGCCCGTCCTCGCCGGCGCCATCGACATGACGACCCCGCGCGTCCTCGACCACGTCCGGTACGTCACCGACGCGGGCGCCGACGCCGTGGTCGTGACGGCTCCCTTCTACACGCCCACGCACCCGGCGGAGATCGCCCGCCACTACCGCCTCGTCGCCGCCCGCTCGCCGGTGCCGGTCCTCGCGTACGACCTCCCGGTCTCCGTCCACTCCAAGCTGGGCGCCGAGCTGGTGCTGGAACTGGCGGCCGAGGGGACGCTGGCCGGGCTGAAGGACTCCAGCGGGGACCTGGGCGGCTTCCGGGCGGTCGTGACCGGGGCCCGGGCGCACCCCGCCGTCTCCGGCTTCAGCGTGCTGACCGGGTCCGAGCTCCTCGTCGACTCCGCGCTGGCCATGGGGGCGGACGGGGCCGTACCCGGCCTCGCGAACGTGGACCCCGCCGGATACGTACGGCTGGACCGGCTGTGCCGGGAGGGGGACTGGGAGGG
>NZ_LIPP01000352.1 GCF_001418335.1 Streptomyces aurantiacus
CAGCCGAGGACGAACGCGGCGCGTTGAACCACTGCCGCCGCGTTCGTCCTCGGCTGCAGGGCCGAAAGGGGCTGGTCAGCAGGGTTTCGGGTCAGCGGGGGCCGGAGAGCCGGGCCGGCCCGTTCAGGCGACCACAGGTTCGCCGCTCAGTGCGACACCTGCCCGGCGCAGCTCGTCGAGCGCGGTGCGCGTGGTGTCGGCGGCGACACCGGCGGTGTAGTCGAGCAGGACCCGCACCGCGAACCCCGCGCGCACTCCGTCCAGCGCGGTGGCCTTCACACAGTGATCGGTCGCGATGCCGACGACGTCGAGGTCGGTGATGTCGCGTGCCTTCAGCCAGGCGGACAGTGACGTGCCGTCCTGGGTGAAGCCCTCGAAGCCGCTCTTCGAGGCGGAGTGCGCGCCCTTGAAGACGACCTCGTCGACGTGCCCCGAGGTCACGGCCGGAGCGAAGTCCGGATGGAACTCGCTTCCCTCACTGCCGACGACGCAGTGCACGGGGAACGAGTCCTGGAAGTCGGGGTTCTCGGAGAAGTGGGCGCCGGGGTCGATGTGGTGGTCACGGGTGGCGACGACGAAGGCGTACGGCCCGTCGGCGCGCCCGACCAGCTCGGTGATGGCGGCGGCCCGGCCCGCGCCGCCCCGCACCGGAACGCTGCCGCCTTCACAGAAGTCCTTCTGCACATCGACGATGATCAGTGCGCGACGCATGGAAAAGCCCTTTCCCTCGGATGAACCCCTCCTGGATGGTCGCCCTTCCACCGGCCGGGGAGCCCGCCACTCCCAGGCCGTTCACCCGAACGTGCAAGGCGCGCACGCCAACCGCACGCCGACAAGGTCAGCACGCAGACCGATGTACGCAGGTTGATCTATGCAGGTTGATCTATGCAGGTTGATTTGCGCAGTCCAGCCTGCGCAAGTTAGCCTGGACGCATGACCGAGATCACCGGCACCGCCGACGGAGTGTCCGAGTCGGCCGCACAGGCGGCCCATGAGCTCCGCGTGGTGTACAGCCGGCTCCGACGCCGTATGCGCGAGACCTTCGACCCCGGAGACCTCACGCCCTCCCAGACGTCCGTCCTCAGCCGGCTCGACAAGGACGGCGAGGCGTCGGTCAGCGACCTGGCGGCCTCCGAACGCGTACGCCACCAGTCGGTGGCCGCCACCGTGGGCGTCCTGGAGGAGCGTGCTCTCGTCTCCCGCCGTCCGGACCCCGAGGACGGCCGCCGCCAACTGGTCTTCGTCACCGACAGCGGTCACGCCTTCCTTGAGGACCGTCGCCGAGCCGGCGAGGGCTGGCTCGCCCGCGCCCTGGAGGACCGGTGCACGGAGGACGAACGCCGCACCCTCCTCGACGCGACAGCCCTGCTGGAACGAATCGTCAGGTCATGACCGGACATCTGCTCCGGATACCCCGAATACCCCGCAGGCTGCGCCCGCCACGTCCCCTGCATGCCCTGCGTCCTCTGCGTCCGCCGCGTCCCGGCTCGGGCAAGCGCCCGGCGGAGGGCTTCGACCGACGCCTGCTGGCCCCGATGATGCTGGGATCGGTCCTCAACCCGGTCAACTCCTCCGTCATCTCCGTCTCCCTGATACCGATCGGCGCCGCCTTCGGCGCCCCGCCCTCCCGGACGGCCTGGCTCATCTCCGCCCTCTACCTGGCCACTGCCATAGGGCAACCCGTCGTGGGGCGGCTGATCGACCTCTTCGGGCCCCGCCGTCTGTTCCTGGCCGGGACGGCGCTGACCGGCGTGGCCGGCGTCGTCGGCATGCTCGCCCCCAACCTCGGCGTGCTCGTCGCCGCACGCGTACTCCTCGGCTTCGGCACCTGCGCCGGCTATCCGGCCGCCATGTTCCTCATCCGCAGCGAGGCCCGACGCACCGGCCAGGAGAGCCCCGCCGGCGTCCTCACCGCGCTCGCCGTCACCACCCAGACCATCGCCGTCATCGGCCCCGGTCTCGGTGGCCTGCTGATCGGCGTCGGCGGCTGGCGCGCGACCCTGGCCGTCAACATCCCCCTGGGCCTCGCCGGCCTGTACCTCGGTGCCCGCCGCCTCCCCGTGACCCCTGCCTCCCCTCGCGACGACGGTCACCACTCCGTGCGCGACCTGGACCTGCCGGGCATGGGTCTGTTCGCCGTGGCGCTCGTCTGCCTCCTGCTGTTCCTCATGAACCCCGGTGGCGGCCACGTGTACCTCCCGCTCCTGACCGTCGCGGCGACAGCCTGCTTCACCTGGCGCGAGCTACGGGCCCGGCAGCCCTTCATCGACGTACGCGTCCTCGGCGGCAACCTGCCGCTCCTCGCCACCTATCTCAGGGCCCTGCTCGCCTACGTCACCACCTACGCCTTCCTCTACGGCTTCACCCAGTGGACGCAGGAGGGACGCGGGCTGTCCGCCTCCCAGGCCGGCCTGGTGCAACTCCCCCTGTTCGCCGTCGCGATCGTCGTCTCCACCCTCACCGGGCGACGCCAGGCCGTACGCGGCAAGCTGCTGGTCGGCGCCGTCGGCCAGCTCGCCGCCAGCGCCCTGCTGCTCCTCCTGCACGCCGACAGCCCCGTGTGGATGCTCCTGGCCGTCGTGATCGTCCTCGGAGTCCCCCAGGGCCTGAACAACCTCGCCCTGCAGAACGCCGTTCTGCACCAGGCCGACGCCGAACGCATGGGCTCCTCGGCCGGGTTGCTGCGCACCTTCGGCTACCTCGGCGCCATCGTCGCCTCCGCCGCCAACGGCGCCTTCTTCGGACAGCGCGCCGACACCGGCGGCCTGCACCACCTCGCCTGGTTCCTGCTGGGCGTCAGCGCCCTGTTCCTCGTGGTGACCGTCGCCGACCGCTCCCTGCGTCGCATGGGCGCGCCGCACAAGAACGACACTCCCGCCGGTGCCGAACGCGAGAACACCGACCGGTGACCGAGACCTCCGGGCCACCTGCCCGACAGGATCCGCCCCGCGGCGCCCCGCCGCGCACGGCGGCCCGATCCACGACCCGACCCACCCCGAAACACCAAGAAGGACGCACCGTGACCCACTCCGCCCTGCTCGTGATGGACGTCCAGAAGGCCATCACCGACCGTGTCCCCGGCCTCGCCTCCGACTACACGCCCCGCCTCGCCCGCGCCGTCTCCGCGGCCCGGTCCGCGGGAATGCCTGTGGTGTACGTCGTCATCGGCTTTCGGCCCGGCCACCCGGAGACCAAGTCCAGCCCGGCGTTCAGCGCCCTGCCGGAGGGAGCCTTCACCGACAGCGACCCCGGGGCCGCCATCCACCCCGACGTCGCGCCCCGCCCCGGCGAGAGCATCGTCACCAAGAAGCGCGTCAGCGCCTTCACCGGCAGCGACCTCGACCTCGTACTGCGCGGCGCCGCCATCGATCACCTGATCCTGACCGGCCTCGCCACCAGCGGCGTCGTCCTGTCCACCCTCCGCCAGGCCGCCGACCTCGACTACCGCCTCACCGTCCTGGCCGACGGCTGTGGCGACGCGGACCCCGAGGTCCACCAGGTGCTGACGGAGAAGGTCTTCCCGCGCCAGGCCGACGTCACCACCGTCGACGCCTGGATCTCCGACCTGACCTGACACACCTGGTGGGCCACTGGTCACGCACCGCCTCGATGGTGGCGGCGGTGCGTCGTACGGTGTTCGCGACTGATCTCTCTGCCAGATCATATTGACGACAGACCATCTCATGGGCAGAATTGATACATGAACATCGTCGTCCTCGGAGCCACCGGATTCGTCGGCGGCAACGTGTCCCGCCACCTCGTGGCCGACGGGCATCACGTCACCGGCCTGGCCCGCTCGCACGAGGCAGGCGCACTCCTCGAATCCCGGGGCATCACCCCGCTGCCGGGCAACCTCGACGAACGGCGTGCAGAGGTCGTCAAGGCTGCCGCCGGCGCCGACGCCGTGGTCTTCGCCGCTCAGATGGACGCGCGCGGTGAAACGGAGAGCGTGGGCGCGCTGCTCGACGCGCTGGCCGGCAGCGGAAAGGCCTTCCTGTTCACCTCCGGCAGCGGAGTGCATCTCCAACGCACCGCCGGCGCCTGGAGCGAGGACTGCTTCGCGGAGGACGAGCCCTTCATCGTCGAACCGCTCGCCGCCGACCGGCTGGCCGTGGAGCGGCTGGTCCGTGACGCCGCGCAGCGGCAGGTGCGGGCCATGGTCATCAGGCCGGGGCTGATCTGGGGCCCGGGCGACCACGGGCATGTCTCCATGGTGTACGGCTCGGTCGCCCGTACCGGCGCCGCCTGCTACGTCGGCGAGGGTCTCAACACCTACAGCAACGTGCACATCGACGACGCCGCCCGCCTGTTCGTCACAGCGCTCCACCAGGGCAGCGCGGGCGCGCTCTACCACGCGGTCGCCGGGGAGATTCCCAACCGGTGGATCGCCGAAGCCGTCGCCCGCGACCTGGACTGCGGCACCCGCAGCCTCACCGAGCACGAAGCCGCCGCCGTCTGGGGTGACTTCGGCGCGCTCATCATGGCCGCGTCCAGCCGCGGACGGGCGCCACGCACCCGCCAGGACCTGGGGTGGGCGCCGCACCACACCGACATGCTCACCATGATCGGCGAGCCGCGCCTGAGAGAGCTGGCGAACCGTTGAGGGCGGGCGTCCGGCCGTAACGCGCGCATGCCCGCCGCAATGTGCGTACGGAACCGCCCGGTTCACGCACCGGCTTGTCGCGCGGGCCGATACGGTGTGCTTCCTGTGATCGACCGGTGTCCGCGATGCGGAACAGGGCTGCGCGGCCCGTAGGGTTTCCGGGCGTACGGAGAAGGAGCTGCTGCTCGATGGACGGCACCGAGGGCCGCGCGGAACCAGGAGCCGGCCCGCCCCGCAGCAAGTTCTCCGCCGATCTGGCCGGCCCGGGCGACAAGGCGGAGCGCTACGCCGGCCTCCGGCGCAGGTGGGACCGGCAGATCGGCGACAAGGTCCCCCTGCCACCGGCCGAGATGGCGAACAGCGGTGATTTCCGGGTCAGCGTCCGTGGCTCCAAAGTGCACGACGCGCTGATCGCGAACCTGCGCTACGACCCGACCGGGACCGAGCGCACCTGGGTCGACAGCCACTACTTCCCCGACATGCTCGTCATGGACGTGGTGCGACGCGGTACGTGGCATTACACCCGTTCGCGCGGCCGAGACGAAGTCTCCGTGTCACCAGGGCAGTTCATCGTGCGGTACAACAACCCGTCATGGCGGTTCGCCGTGGGGCCGCACACGACGAAGAAGCTGATCCTGCCGGTCGCACACCTGGGGCCCCTCATCCGCAAGCGGCCGGTCTTCGGCTCCGCGGACTCCGCCGAGATGCAACTGCTCCTGGCGCACGCACGCATGGTCGAAGCCGTACTGGACGACCTGTCCCCGGCCGGTCTGCAGACCG
>NZ_LIPP01000353.1 GCF_001418335.1 Streptomyces aurantiacus
CTCCCTCCCCTCGGAGACGCCGTCCGCCCCCGGCCTGACGGGCGCCTTAGCCACGCCCGAAGGTATTGTCAAGAGGGCTCAGTCGGCGACACCGGCTGCGCGGTTCTTACCGATATCGGAGGAAACGGAGAGCACGCGTGACGCGCAGCGTGTACGTGACCGGGATCGACCGAGGTGACGGCCGCCAGGTCATCGAGCTGGGAGTCATGGAGCTCCTGACCCGCCAGGTGGACCGGGTGGGGGTGTTCCGGCCACTCGTCCACGACGGGCCCGACCGGCTCTTCGAGTTGCTGCGCGCCCGCTACCGGCTCGCCCAGGACCCGGCGACGGTCTACGGCATGGACTACCACGAGGCGTCCACGCTCCAGGCCGAGCAGGGCACCGACGAACTGCTCTCGCAACTCGTCGACCGCTTCCACCGGGTGGCCCGCGAGTACGACGTCGTCCTCGTCCTCGGTACGGACTACGCCGACACCCAGTTCCCGGACGAGCTGGCGCTCAACGCCCGCCTGGCGAACGAGTTCGGCGCGTCCGTGATCCCCGTCGTGGGCGGCCGCAAGCAGACCGCCGAGTCGGTCGTCGCGGAGACCCGCAACGCGTTCCGCGCCTACGACGGACTGGGCTGCGACGTCCTCGCGATGGTGGTGAACCGGGTCGCCGCCGCCGACCGCGCGGGCATACACGAGCTGCTCGACAACCGCCTCAACCGCCTCCCCGTACCGTGTTACGTACTGCCGGACGAGCCCGCGCTCGCCGCGCCCACGGTCGCCCAGATCGCGCACGCCCTCGGCGGCAAGGTGCTGCTCGGCGACGACGCGGGGCTCGCGCGCGACGCGCTGAACTTCGTCTTCGGCGGCGCCATGCTGCCGAACTTCCTGGGCGCGCTGACCCCGGGCTGCATGGTCGTCACACCCGGCGACCGCGCCGACCTCGTGGTGGGCGCCCTCGCCGCGCACAGCGCCGGCACCCCGCCCATCGCCGGCGTGCTGCTCACCCTGAACGAGCGCCCCAGCGACCTCGTCCTCACCCTGGCCGCCCGCCTCGCCCCCGGCACCCCGGTGGTCGCCGTCGAGACCAACTCCTTCCTCACGGCGACCGAACTCTTCGCCATGGAAGGCAAGTTGAACGCGGCCACGCCCCGCAAGGCCGAGACCGCCCTCGGTCTCTTCGAGCGGTACGTGGACACCGGCGACCTGCTGAAACGCGTCTCGGCGCCCAGCAGCAGCCGCGTCACGCCGATGATGTTCGAGCACAAGCTCCTGGAACGGGCCCGCGCCGACAAGCGGCGCGTCGTGCTGCCCGAGGGCACCGAGGCGCGGGTCCTGCACGCCGCCGAGGTGCTGCTGCGCCGCGGCGTCTGCGACCTCACCCTGCTGGGCCCCGTCGACCAGATCCGCAAGAAGGCCGCCGACCTCGGCATCGACCTCGGCGCCGCCCAGCTCATCGACCCGGCGACCTCCGAGCTGCGCGACCGGTTCGCCGAGAAGTACGCCGAACTGCGGGCCCACCGGGGCGTGTCCGTCGAGCTGGCCCACGACGTCGTCTCGGACGTGAACTACTTCGGCACGCTGATGGTCCAGGAGGGCCTCGCCGACGGCATGGTCTCGGGGGCCGCGCACTCCACGGCGGCCACCATCCGCCCGGCCTTCGAGATCATCAAGACCAGGCCGGGCGCGGCCATCGTCTCCTCGGTCTTCTTCATGTGCCTCGCCGACAAGGTCCTCGTGTACGGCGACTGCGCGGTCAACCCCGACCCGGACGCCGAGCAGTTGGCCGACATCGCCATCCAGTCGGCCGCCACCGCCGAGCAGTTCGGGGTCGAGCCGCGGATCGCGATGCTCTCGTACTCGACCGGCACGTCCGGTTCGGGCGCGGACGTCGACAAGGTGCGCACGGCCACCGAACTGGTCCGCTCCCGGCGCGCGGATCTGCGGATCGAGGGTCCGATCCAGTACGACGCGGCCGTGGAACCGTCCGTCGCGGCGACCAAGCTGCCGGAGTCCGAGGTCGCCGGGCAGGCGTCCGTACTGATCTTCCCGGACCTCAACACCGGCAACAACACGTACAAGGCCGTGCAGCGCTCGGCCGGCGCGATCGCCGTCGGACCGGTCCTCCAGGGTCTGCGCAAGCCGGTCAACGACCTGTCCCGCGGCGCGCTGGTCGGGGACATCGTGAACACGGTCGCCATCACGGCGATCCAGGCCCAGGCGCAGCTCTCGCCCCCACCCCCGACCTCGACCCCGACCTCGACCTCGACCTCGACTCCGAAGGCTTCTCCCCAGTGACCGCCACCCGCGTCCTCGTCCTCAACTCCGGCTCCTCGTCGGTGAAGTACCAGCTGCTCGACATGAGCGACGGCAGCCGGCTGGCCGTGGGCCTCGTGGAGCGGATCGGCGAGGAGACCTCCCGGCTCAAGCACTCCCCGCTGGCCGCGGGCGGCGAGTCCCGCGAGACGACCGGCCCGATCGC
Source organism: Streptomyces aurantiacus (assembly GCF_001418335.1). Classification (GTDB taxonomy): domain Bacteria; phylum Actinomycetota; class Actinomycetes; order Streptomycetales; family Streptomycetaceae; genus Streptomyces; species Streptomyces aurantiacus. Next base: position 2,470 of record NZ_LIPP01000353.1, read on the forward strand.
CGACCACGACGCCGCGCTGAAGGCGGTCGCCGGGGAGCTGTCCAGGGACGGGCTCGGCCTGGACTCCCCCGAACTGGCCGCGATCGGCCACCGGGTCGTCCACGGCGGGAAGCTCTTCACCCAGCCGACCGTGGTCGACGACGCGGTCCTCGCCGAGATCGAGCGCCTGATCCCGGTCGCGCCGCTGCACAACCCGGCCAACCTCACCGGCATCCGCACCGCCCGCGCCCTGCGCCCGGACCTCCCCCAGGTCGCCGTCTTCGACACCGCGTTCCACACGACGATGCCGGAGGCCGCGGCCCGCTACGCGATCGACGTGGAGACCGCCGACAGGCACCGCGTGCGCCGGTACGGCTTCCACGGCACCTCGCACGCGTACGTGTCCCGCGAGACCGCCCGCCTCCTGGGCCGGGCCCCCGAGGACGTGAACGTCATCGTGCTGCACCTGGGCAACGGCGCGTCGGCGTCGGCGGTCGAGAGGGGCCGGTGCGTGGACACCTCCATGGGGCTGACGCCCTTGGAGGGGCTCGTGATGGGTACGCGCTCCGGAGACGTGGATCCCGCGGTCATCTTCCATTTGTCGCGCGTTGGCGGGATGTCCACGGACGAGATCGACACTCTGCTCAACACGAAGAGCGGTCTCGTCGGACTGTGCGGTGACAACGACATGCGGGAGATCCGCCGCCGCATCGACGAGGGCGCCGAGGCGCCGGAGGGCTCCGAAAGGGCCCAGGACGCCGCGCGGGCGCAGCTGGCCTTCGACATCTACATACACAGACTGAGGAAATACATCGGCGCGTACTACGCGGTACTGGGCCGGGTCGACGCGGTGGTCTTCACGGCCGGCGTCGGGGAGAACGCCGCCCCGGTACGGGAGGCCGCGATCGCGGGCCTGGAATCGCTGGGCCTGGCCGTCGACGGCGGGCTGAACGCCGTACGGTCCGCCGAGCCGCGGCTGATCTCGCCCGAGGGCGCGAGAGTCGCGGTGGCCGTCGTACCGACCGACGAGGAGCTGGAGATCGCGAACCAGACGTACGCGCTCGTAAGAAACGGGAACACGTCGAACGGATACACCTCGAACGGGAACAGCTGAAAAACACCGCCGAGCCGCCGGAAATCAACTGACGGAAAGCGACGGGAAAAACAACTGGAAAGCAACCGGGCGGCAGCTGGGCGGGCAGCAGCCGGGAAACGCTGAGGAAAGGCCACAGGCCAACACCTGAGCACGACGCCTGGGCACGACTCCCGAGCGCGACACCTGAGCACGCGCCCGCCCATTTGTATCTTCCGCCAGCCGGAATATTCCGAAGCGAAACAAACCGATAGGATCGCCCCCATGCGCCGTTCCAAAATCGTCTGCACACTGGGCCCCGCCGTCGACTCCCACGAACAGCTCGTCTCGCTGATCGAGGCCGGCATGAGCGTGGCCCGTTTCAACTTCAGCCACGGCTCGCACGCCGAGCACCAGGGCCGTTACGACCGGGTCAGGTCCGCCGCCCAGGAGACGGGCCGCGCCATCGGCGTACTCGCCGACCTCCAGGGCCCGAAGATCCGGCTGGAGACCTTCGCCGAGGGCCCGGTCGAGCTGGAGCGCGGTGACGAGTTCACCATCACGACCGAGGACGTCCCGGGCGACAAGTCGATCTGCGGCACCACGTACAAGGGTCTGCCGGGTGACGTCTCCAAGGGCGACCAGGTCCTGATCAACGACGGCAACGTCGAGCTGCGGGTCGTCGAGGTCGACGGCACGAACGTGAAGACGATCGTCATCGAGGGCGGTGTCATCTCGGACCACAAGGGCATCAACCTGCCCGGTACGGCCGTGAACGTGCCCGCGCTGTCCGAGAAGGACGTCGACGACCTGCGCTTCGCCCTGCAGATGGGCTGCGACCTGGTGGCGCTCTCGTTCGTGCGCGACGCGCACGACGTGAACGACGTACACAAGATCATGGACGAGGAGGGCCGCCGGGTCCCCGTCATCGCCAAGGTGGAGAAGCCGCAGGCGGTGGAGAACATGGAGGCCGTCGTGGCGGCCTTCGACGGCGTCATGGTGGCCCGTGGTGACCTGGCCGTCGAGTATCCCCTGGAGCGGGTCCCGATGGTGCAGAAGCGCCTCGTGGAACTGTGCCGGCGCAACGCCAAGCCGGTGATCGTCGCGACCCAGATGATGGAGTCGATGATCACCAACTCCCGCCCCACGCGCGCCGAGGCGTCCGACGTGGCCAACGCGATCCTGGACGGGGCGGACGCGGTCATGCTGTCCGCCGAGTCGAGCGTCGGCGCGTACCCGATCGAGACCGTGAAGACGATGTCGAAGATCGTCGTAGCGGCCGAGGAGGAACTGCTCTCCAAGGGCCTGCAGCCGTTGGTCCCGGGCAAGAAGCCGCGTACGCAGGGTGGTTCGGTGGCCCGCGCCGCGGCCGAGATCGCCGACTTCCTGGGCGGCCGGGGCCTGGTGGCCTTCACCAAGTCCGGTGACACGGCCCGCCGCCTGTCCCGCTACCGCGCGGAGCAGCCGATCGTGGCCTTCACCACGGAGGAGAGCACCCGCAACCAGCTCGCGCTGAGCTGGGGCGTCGAGTCCTACGTCGTACCGTTCGTGCACAGCACCGACGAGATGGTCGAACTGGTCGACAACGAACTCCGCAAACTGAACCGCTTCAGCGAGGGCGACATCGTCGTGATGACCGCGGGCTCACCCCCCGGCGTCCCCGGCACCACGAACATGGTCCGCGTACACCACTTGGGCGGCTGAACGGCTCCTGTACGACGCGTACGCCACTGAGGGCGCCCCTGCCGTGCAGGGGCGCCCTCAGTGTGTTCCGGTTCCGTTCCGGTTCCGGGTCCGGTCCGGCCGGCTCCGGCTACGGCAGGTCGCCGACCAGCCGCTGCCAGGCCTCGTGCTCGGCCCACCGGGGATGGTCCCCGTTGTAGGGCGCCACGGTACGCATGACCGCCAGCAGCCGCTTGGTCATCCGGAGCAGGAGCATCTGCGCACGCTCCAGCTCCCGCCAGCGCGGAGCGAGTTCGGCGACCTCCTCGCGACTCATGGGCAAGGCGTCCAGGGCTCGCCCGAACGGCGACCGCGGATCGAGCAGGGGGACGTCCGGGCGCGGTCCCAAGTTCTTCAGCAGCCAGGCCCGGAGCCACAGGTCGCGCATCAGCCATTCGTCGCGCTGCGGCCCGGTCGACAACTCGGCAGCCGCCAACAGGGCCGACCACGCCGGACCGATCTCGCGCAACTGATCGTCAGAGAACCGCACCGGGTCCCGCTGGAGAAGGAGGGTGAAGGACTGGGCCGCCGCAATCCATTGGTTCACCTCGCCATCGGCACGCGCGACCTCCGGCGCCGACCAACGCCGCACGTGTCCGTCCAGACCGAGCCGATCCAGACCGTCGAAGAGGCCCCTCAACCGAGAACCACCTGCTCCACTCCCCTCTCACAGACCCGCCGTACGACACTGAGGGCGCCCCCGGCTTCCGTACGAGTGGAAGAACCGGGGGCGCCCTGCGCGGCTCCCGAATCAGCTGTCGAGGTCTGGACGACCTATCCGAGCGGCGTGTTGTACTGCCGCATGCCGGGGATCGTCAGTGTTCCGCCGAACTGGGCGGCCTGTACGACCGTCACATTTGTGAAGTAGATCAGCGGGATGTTCAGCGGCGGCGGGTGCTCCGGGTCGAACGTGATCGGGACCAGTCCGAGCAGGTTGCCCGAGATGCTCTCCGTGTACATGACCGTCTCGCCGTCACTGATGGTGGACGTCGTACCGTCGCCCGCCTGGACGTGGTACTTGACCTTGGCGTCCTTGTCGTCGACGGTCTGGTGCAGGTCGCCGATGTCCGTGCGGTTGGAGATCACGTACTTCAGGACCTTTTTGATTGTGCCGTTGGCGGTCTTCACCTTGACGATGCCCTGGTAGTCGGCGCCGTCGAGCAGCAGGGAGCTGGCCTTCAGCTCCCAGGGGTCGTCGGCCAGGAGCGGGATGCCCTGCTCGATGTCGCCCTCGTCGTCCGTGGCCGCCGGGCAGTCGTCCGGGTCCGTGGTGGAGCTCGCGGACGGGCTGGGAGTCGGGGAGGCGGTGGCCTCGTCGGCCGCGTCCTCGGCCTTCTCCTTGGTGTCCTCGGCCGCCTCGGACGCCGCGTCGGTCACGTCCTTGACCGTGTCGCCCGCCTTGTCGACCGTGTCCTTGACGGTGTCCGTCGCGTCCTTGGCCGTCTTGGAGGCGTCCTTCGTGGCCGAGGCGCTGGGGGTGGCGGACGGCTCCGCGGTGGGGGTCGCGGACTCCTTCTCGCCGGGCGTGAGGATGTCCCCGAGCGCGTTGCCGATGTCGTCCAGGAGGCCGCCGCCGCTCTGGGTGGGCGTCGGCGTGGACGCGTCGGCCCCCGACCCGGCCGGCGCGCTCGTCGAGGCGGACGGCGTGGGCGCGGGCTTGTCCTCGGAACCTGAATCCGAGGAAGAGCCGTCGCCCGACGAGCCGTCGCCCGCGGAGTCGTCGTCCGAGGAGTCCTTGCCCCCGTCGTCGGAGCCGGAGGCGGGAGCGCTCGCCGAGGCGGAGGGCGACGGGGTCGCCGACGCGTCCTTGTCCTTGTCGGCGCTGTCCTTGTCGGCCTTGTCGGCCTCGCTGTCGTCCAGCGCCTCGACGCAGTCCTTGTACTCGTCGATCGAGAGGTTCTTCGAGGACGGCTTGTCCTCCGCCGAGGCGAGCGTCGGCGTGAAGCCCATGCCCATGAGGATCGCGGTCGGCATCGACGCGATGGCTATCGCCTTGCCCGCGGGCACGTGCAGCCTGATGAAAAGCGGCTTCCTCGGAGCTGCGTGCCGCGGCCCGGTTCTCGCACGGGACTCACCCGCGGAGTCCGCGTAGTGGACCTCGTCAGCCGGCACTGTGCCTCCCGTTCGCCCCGTTGACCGGGCTCGTACCTGACAGATCGTGCGGCCCGCTCACCTCGTTGGCCGACGCGGCCCCAGGAGCGCCCCCCTTGTCCGTACGGTCCGTCTCGGCCGGGTTCGCGCCCGGCTCCTCGCCCGGCACCCAGGAGAGCGCCATCCCGCCGCCGACGAGGGCCAGCAGGAAGCCGATCAGGAAGCCGCCGATGTTCGACAAGGGAAGGGAGACCAGGCCGAGCAGGATCGCGGCGACACCGGCGAAGACCCGCACGTGCTTCTGGTACCAGAGGCTGATTCCAAGAACGCCCAGGAGCACGCCGATGATGAGCGAACTGGCACCCGCGGGCGTGCCCAGGGTCAGCGTGAGATGCCCGAGCTGAAGGTTCGCGTATGGGAAGTACGCGATCGGGCCTCCCGCGAGCAGGGTGAACAGGCCTGCCCAGAACGGGCGGCCACCGCGCCAGGTACGGAACCGGAGCCGCCAGTCGGTGAATTGACCGCGCGCGGCAGGAGTCTCGGCGCTCATGGAAAACAGCTCCCTGGAACGGCGTTGCTGTGAGAGGTTCACGTACTACGAGTACGTACTACGAGTGGAGGCGGGCGGGCGAGGCAGCGAAGGCTCCCTCACCCGCCCAGGGCGTGCCTAGTAGCACTCCTTGACACCCTTGGACAGCGACATCTTCAGGCCGCTGAGCTTGAAGGTGCCGGCGGTCGTCGCCCACGCCGTCTGCTTCACGTCGGTCAGCGTGGCCGAGTCGGCCTGCTGGGCGAAGCCGTAGGGATTCGCCTGGTCACCCTTGGCGATTCCCGGGCCCTTGCTGGCGTCCTTGGCCGCAACACCGATGTCGATGTTGCGGAAGGTCGCGTTGGCCTGCAGATCCTCCACGTCGATGTAGAGGTTCTGGGCCTGCACCGGCGTGTCACCGCCGCCCGCCTTCAGCGTCAGGCTGACGGAACCGAAGAACGGCACGTCCGGGGTGACCACGGACTGGCACATGTTCGTGATCTTGGCGGACTTGAACGCCGACACCGCGACCGGGTGCGCCGTCTTGTCGCCCTTGAGCGTGTACCCCTGGTCGATGGCTCCGTACTGCGAGAAGCCCGTACCGTCGAGACGGTCGGCCGTCACCTTGAACGACTGACCCGACACGCTGAACGACGCGGCGAGAGCGCCTTGTGCAAGGGCGATGCCTATGCACGCCGTCGCGGCCACGCTCGGCACCATGACGACCGCGAACCGCTTCCATCTTGTCCCGCCACGCACCTGGGACTCCATATTTCCTCCTTCTCGGACGTACATCTCCGGCCCTGGCTACGACCTCCAGACGGCGGCTCAGCCGGGCAGGGATGGGAGAAGTGCTACGTCCTCGGGAAGGAGAGCGCCCGACCCGGGGGCGCTCTAAGCACCCGGATCACCGGCGATCACCCCCGAGCGACAACCACTGGTCGCGCCTGAACACTTCACGCACAACCTGCCGGACAGGCTCCGCCGAACGGCAGAGACCCCCCTGTCCAAGGGGCGGCTCCACTGCTGCCGTCCCTACTCGGTGGGGACCCAAGAAAACCCACTGACCCGAGTGGTTGTCGGGGGGAGGGAAATGGACCGAGCGTCGCCGATCGTGGTGCATTCTCGCCGCCCGCACAAGGGGGTTCGTTACTGGCTAGTAACGGCCGGATAACCGAACAACGACCCGTCGGTATCGGCCGACAACTGAGGGTGGCCCACCAGGAGGCGACAAAGTGAACGAAGACTGGACGGAATCCGACACTTCACCGTCCTCGGCTTACTCCCAGTAACAGCGGCCACGTTTGCCAAGTTTTGGCAAAGCGTGGCCGCATGTAGCTCTGTCGGCAAATCCTTCACTCGGACGTCACGAGTCCCGGCGTTTAGCGACTGGTCAGAACAAGGCACGCGCCAGCGCCCGGCGCGCCGCCGTCACACGCGGGTCGTCGCCACCGACGACCTCGAAGAGCTCGACCAGCCGTACACGCGCCGCCTCCCGGTCGTCACCGGCCGTACGCGCCACCGCGTCGACGAGCCGTCCCAGGGCGTCCTCCACATGACCGCCCACCAGATCCAGGTCGGCGGCGGCGATCTGCGCCCGTACGTCACCGGGCCGGTCCGCGGCGTCCTTGCGGATCTGCTGCGGGTCGGCGCCCTCCACCCGCTGGAGCAACTCGGCCTGGGCGAGGCCGAGCTTGGCCTCGGTGTTCCCGGGGTCGTCACTCAGCACGTTCTTGTACGCCTGGACCGCCCCGCCCAGGTCGCCCGCGTCCAGCGCCTGCACGGCGGCGTCAAGCAGCGCATCATAAGGGCCGACCGGGATCTCGGGAGCTGCCGCGGCCTCGTCCGGCTGGACGGCGTCCTGCTCCACGGTCAGTCCCGTGAGCCCGAAACGCTCCTCGGCGACCTGTACGAGCTGGTCCAGGGTGCCCCGGATCTGGGCCTCGGGAGCCGCGCCCTGGAAGAGCGGCAGGGCCTGGCCTGCCACCACCGCGAAGACCGCCGGGATCCCCTGGATCCCGAACTGCTGCATCAACATCTGATTGGCGTCGACGTCGATCTTGGCGAGGACGAACTTGCCGTTGTACTCGACGGTGAGGCGCTCCAGGAGCGGGCTGAGCTGCTTGCAGGGCTCACACCACTCGGCCCAGAAGTCGATGACGACCGGCACCTCGGTGGAGCGCTGCAGGACGTCCCGCTCGAAACCCGCCTCGTCGACGTCGATGACGAGGCTGGACGCGGACACCCCTGGGGCGACTCCGCCGCCCTGCCGTACCGCTTCGGCGCGCGCCTGCTCCGCCTTCGCCTTGGCCTCCTGGGCCGCTTTCACCGCGGCGAGGTCGACGACTCCGCTCATGGACATGTTCCGTGGCTGCATGCGTCTATCCTCCCCCCTCCGCGCGCCTCTGTGAAAAGCGTTGTGAAAGCCAGGCCCGTACGCGCCAGATACGTACCTGATACGTGCCTGGCAGCTGCCCGTACGTGTTCCCGGCGCCGGGTCCCCACCTGGCACCAAGCGGTCGTCGCGCTTCCGCTACGGGTCGTAGCGTAACTGCCCAGGAACGGCCGGGGAAAGGCCACCCCGGTGATCTCCCTCACCCGTCCACGAAATCCCCATCCACGGAACCCCTGCCCCCGGAAACGTCCGGATATGGTCGCCGCCATGCAGAGTCGCACTTCCGCCCCCCGCCCTGGACGTCCGCGCAGCGTCGAGGCCGATGCGGCGATCCTGGCGGCGACGCGTGCCGCTCTCGTCGAACTGGGCTGGTCCAAGCTGACGATGGGGGATGTGGCCGGCCGCGCGGGTGTGGCCAAGACGACGCTGTACCGGCGCTGGGCCGGGAAGAACGAATTGGTGGTCGACGCCGTCGCGGTGCTCTTCGACGAGCTCGAACTGCCCGACCGGGGAAGCCTCGCCGCCGACGTGGAGGGCGTGGTCCTGGAGTTCGCCGCGCTGCTGGAGCGCCCGGAGGCGAAGACCGCGCTCATGGCGGTGGTCGCCGAGTCGACCAGCGACGCCGCCCTGCGGGACCGCATCCGCTCGTCGATCGTCGACCGCCAGAAGCACCTGGTCATGGAGGGCCGCGCCCGCGCCCAGGCCCGCGGGGAGCTGCCGGCGGAGAGCGACGACCCGGAAACGGCGGCCCGCAGCTCGGACCTGATCTTCGACGTGATCGCCGGCGCGGTCGTGCACCGCAGCCTGGTGAGCTCGAAGCCGGTCGACACGGACTGGGCCCGCGACTTCACCCGGCTCCTGCTGGGCGGCCTGACCGCGATCTCACCCACCTGAGCCCACACCCCCTCTCCTTTCCACGCCTCGTCAACCGTCCAGCTCACACCAGACGAGCTTCCCGCCGGAGAGGGACGGCCCCAGGCGGTAATGCCCCCACCGATCGGCCAGTTCGGCCACGATCCCAAGTCCGCGCCCACTCTCGGCATCGGCGCCCGACAACCGGATCCGAGGCACCTCACCACTGGTGTCCCACACCGAGAGCCGCAGCCACTTCCCGGTCCGCCTTACGCGTAGACAGGCGGGACCGGGAGCGTGCAGACGGAGCCCTCCGCCTCCGCGAAAGCGACACCCCCCACCAGATCATCGCCACCACACCCGCACTCCTCAGCCACCTCATACAGTCGCTGAAAGCAGACAGCTCGACGCGGCCACCGCACGCAGCAGGTCATGTGGCCAGCGGTGCGGCATCCTGATGCCCGTGCGGTTGGGCGGAATTCCCGGAGCGGAGTGTCCTCTCAGACCTCTCAGAACCCCGGCGGCTCCGTGTACACCCCCCACTCGTCCCGCAGGACATCGCAGATCTCGCCGAGCGTGGCCTCCGCGCGCACCGCGTCCAGCATCGGCGCGATCATGTTCGAGCCGTCCCGCGCGGCAGCCAGCATGGTGTCCAGGGACGACCGCACAGCCGCCTCGTCCCGAGCCGCCCGCCGGGCTCCCAGCTCCCGTACCTGCTCGCGCTCCACCTCGTGGCTGACGCGCAGGATCTCCAGGTCCCCGGTCACCGAGCCGTGGTGGACGTTCACCCCCACGACCCGCTTGTCGCCCTTCTCCAGGGCCCGCTGGTACTGGAAGGCGGACTCGGCGATCTCCCCGGTGAACCATCCGTCCTCTATCCCCCGCAGGATGCCGGAGGTGATCGGCCCGATGGGGTGCCGTCCGTCGGGGTGGGCCCGCAGCCCCCGCTCCCTGATCTGCTCGAAGATCTTCTCCGCGTCCGCCTCGATCCGGTCGGTCAGCTGCTCGACGTACCAGGAACCGCCCAGCGGGTCCGCCACGTCGGCGACGCCGGTCTCCTCCATCAGGACCTGCTGGGTGCGCAGCGCGATCTCCGCCGCCTGCTCGGACGGCAGCGCGAGCGTCTCGTCCAGGGCGTTCGTGTGGAGCGAGTTGGTGCCGCCCAGCACCGCGGCGAGCGCCTCGACCGCTGTACGGACGACGTTGTTGTACGGCTGCTGGGCCGTCAGCGAGACGCCGGCGGTCTGCGTGTGGAAGCGCAGCCACTGCGCCTTGTCCGACCGTGCCCCGTACACGTCCCGCATCCACCGCGCCCAGATCCGCCGCGCCGCCCGGAACTTGGCGATCTCCTCGAAGAAGTCGAGGTGCGCGTCGAAGAAGAAGGAGAGGCCGGGGGAGAACACGTCCACGTCCATCCCGCGGCTGAGCCCCAGCTCCACGTACCCGAAGCCGTCCGCCAGCGTGTACGCCAGCTCCTGCGCGGCCGTCGAGCCCGCCTCGCGGATGTGGTAGCCGGAGACCGACAGCGGCTTGTACGCGGGGATCTTCGTCGCGCAGTGCTCCATCAGGTCCCCGATGAGCCGCAGATGGGGCTCGGGCTGGAAGAGCCACTCCTTCTGCGCGATGTACTCCTTGAAGATGTCGGTCTGGAGCGTGCCGTTGAGCACCGCCGGGTCCACTCCCTGCCGCTCGGCGGCCACCAGGTACATGCAGAAGACCGGCACCGCGGGCCCGCTGATGGTCATCGACGTCGTCACGTCACCCAGCGGGATGTCCTTGAACAGGACCTCCATGTCGGCGGCGGAGTCGATCGCGACCCCGCAGTGACCGACCTCGCCGAGCGACCGGGTGTCGTCGGAGTCGCGCCCCATGAGCGTGGGCATGTCGAAGGCCACGGAGAGCCCGCCCCCGCCGTTGGCGAGGATCGTCCTGTAGCGCTCGTTGGTCTGCTCGGCGTTCCCGAATCCGGCGAACTGCCTGATGGTCCACGTCCGCCCCCGGTAGCCAGTGGCGTGCAGACCCCGTGTGTAGGGGTACTCCCCGGGCCAGCCGATCCGCTCGAACCCGTCGTACGTGTCTCCGGGGCGCGGCCCGTAGACCGGTTCCACGGCGTCTCCGGAGAGCGTGGTGAAGGTGGCCTCGCGCTTGCGTGAGGCGTCGTAACGGGCCTGCCAGCGTCGGCGGCCCTCCTCGATGGCGTCGGCGTCCATACCTCCGAATTTACTAGGGCGTCCTAGTAAATGTCGACGGGAAGCCGTCCCCGGAACCGCCACAGACCGCCACAGACCGCCACAGACCGCCACAGACCGCCACGGCAGATACGTCCATGGCGGTGGCGGCACCGGGCAACCCGGTAGCCCGGTAACCCGTACGGCGGAACCTAGGCCTTCGCGACCGCGCCCTGATCCTCGGTGACCTTGGACTCCAGCTCGCGGCTGACCTTGCGCTCCACGAAGAAGGCGGCCGTGGGGACCGTGCCGGCGAGCAGGACCCACAGGAGCTTGGGGACCGGCCACTTCGCCTTGGAGCCCAGGTCGAAGGCGAAGACCAGGTAGACGACGTACAGCCATCCGTGCGCGACGCTGACGACACGCGTGAAGTCCGTGGCCCCGTCCAGGTCGAGCACGTACTTGCCGATCATCCCGAGCACCAGCAGGACCAGCAGGACACCGGTGACGTAGGCCATGACGCGGTAGCGGGTCAGCACGCTTTTTTTCATGGCTACGAGCGTAACCACCGGTTTCGCACGATCTTCACGCGCCCCCGGCCGTGCGCGGAGCCGCACGACGAGCACCACCGAGGCGGCTGCGGCGGCGCGGCGGTGCGGCCGGCCAATATGGAGATGTGGCCGCATACTCGGCGCCGCGCGGTCGAGCTACGCCCCCGTGGCGGCTGTCCTGGCGGCCTCGATCGCCGACTTGAAGTCGGGGCCGGCCCCGATTTGCGCGAGCAGCACATTCGCCGCGTTGTAACAGTTGAACCTTTCGATTTTTCCCGCACGGAGATACCAGAGATCCGCCGTCGGCACGTCGATACGGTTACCGGTCGGGCGGATATCACCGAACGGAGTCGGGAAGCTGCCGAGATGTGTTCCCTGAATTCGCAGTTCGACGGCCACGACATCACCGACCGCATGCACTTCGAGCAGCTCACGGTGGACGTCGGGGAAAACGCCGGCGAATCCCGACAACGCCTGAGGAATCTGGTCCCCGCGGAAGGTGAGCGAATTCGGCATGTCGTTGAACGTTCCGTCCTCGGTGAACAAGGCACGAAAACCATGCCCGTCGAGAACGTTTCCTTCCGACAGCCGGTACGCCTCGCGAACAACCTCTTCGTTACTTTTCACTTCTACTCTCCATTGGTCCTTGGAGTCGATGCGCGCTCCAACCAAGCTAACAGGTTTTTGACCAGACAGTCAATAACGTAAGCTGGCTCACATGCCTCGTCCCCGCAAGTTCGTCGAGAGTGAAGTCGTCAGCAGCGCCAGAGAGGTGTTCGCCGTGCACGGCCTGGCCGCTGCGACACTGGATGACCTCGTGCGGGCGACCGGCCTGGGGAAGCAGAGCTTGTACAACGCGTTCGGCGGGAAGCGGGAATTGTTTCTCCGGGCGCTCTCCGAGGACCGGGAAGAGGCGACGCGCGCCGTCTCGGAAGCGCTCGGACACGATGACGCTTCGCCGCTGGAACGCATTCGCGGCCACATGCTCCTGATGGCGATCGAGTTCAGCAGCAGTGATCGGCGGGTCTCGCTCACCACACGTGCGCTGGTCGAATCGACCGGTGAGGACGATCCACTTTCGACGACCCCGAAGGCCGGCATCGAACAACTCGCCGGGACCTATGCCCAATGCCTGGAACACGCGCGGGAGAACGGGGATCTCCCGGCGGACGCGAACGTGCAATCGCTGGCGTTCTACTTTGTCGCCGTCACCCGAGGGATGGAGTTGCTCGGCCGCGCCGGTGTCGGCCGGAGCGTTCTCACCGCGGTCGCACTCGACGCGCTTCGCGTGCTCCACGGCCGACGGATGGAAGAGGCCGTGGAAGAGGCAGATGACGGCCCGTCGACGCGGGAATGACTGCTGACGTCCGGCCACTGCCAAGGCGAACGAACTCTCTTCAGCAGGTCCGCACACCCGCCGCCGAGTCGCTCCCTAGGGCCCTTCTGATGGATCTCCGCGGCGTCGCGACGCCCGGCACTCCCCCAAGCTCTTCGAGCA
>NZ_LIPP01000354.1 GCF_001418335.1 Streptomyces aurantiacus
TCGACGGATCGATGGATCGACGGATCGGTGGATGTCGACGTACGACTCGCTGATCATGCGACCCCGGCTGATGGAGCCGCATCCGAATATCCGAGGGCGGCGGACGGCGCCGTCGAGTCGACGCCCTAGGATCCTTTGGGTCTTCAAGCATGGCTGGAGCGTGGGCCTCGTACGCCTTGTACGCCTCGTACTCCTCATACGCCCGCGCGTTCGTCCGAAACGACCAGAAGCGCTAAGGAAACCCCATGACTGTTCCCCCCACCAACCCCACCCAGACCCCGGCGGCCTCCACGTCGCCCACACCCTCGCCTCCCACCTCTCATCGCGCCGGGTCGCGCGTCACGCGGCGCGGGCTGATCGGTGCGGCGGGTGCGGTCGCGGCGGGTGCCGTGCTCACTCCTGTCGTGATGGCCAACACCAACTCGGAGGCGGCCGACGCGAACACCACCGACGCGGACACCACCGCCTCGGAGCCCGGCACGACTTCCGAGACGTTCCCCGAGACCCGCGCCAAGACGGCCACGGGCGAGGCCCCCGTCGAGGCCGCCTTCCCCATCGGCTACGTGGGCGTGCGCTGGACCGGTATCCGCGAGGCAACCGGCGGCGGCATCCGGCTGACCGACGCCGACGGTGCCAAGGGCGCCTGGAAGTCCCTGAGCGGCAGCGGCTGTTCGGACAGCGAGGGCGGAGGACTGCTCATCCCCGCGGACAAGGCCACCGGTTACGAGCTGAAGGCCCCGGACGGTGCCACGGAGCTGCGGTCGCTGGCCATCGACACCACCCGGGGCCCGGCCCGCAAGGTCGCCGTGCCGCAGGACACCACACGGATGCGCGGCGTCGCGTATCTGTCGCGCGCGGCCTGGGGCGCGGACGAGAGCCTGCGCTTCAAGCCGGACGGCACGGAGAACACGCCGACGGCGTACTACCCGTTCCAGACCCTCACGGTGCACCACACCGCCACGGTCAACGACGACGCGGACCCGGCCGCCACGGTGCGCGCGATCTACCAGTTGCACGCGATCACCAACGACTGGGGCGACATCGGCTACCACTTCCTCATCGACGAGAAGGGCCGTATCTACGAGGGCCGTTACTCGGGCAAGGACGGGGCCCCGGCCCACGACGCGGACGGCAACCTCGTGACCGCCTTCCACACGAGCGGCTTCAACTCGGGCAACCTCGGCATCGCGCTCCTCGGCAACCTGATGGAGCAGGGCCCGACCGACGCCGCCCGCGGTGCCCTCACCCGCCTGGTCCGTGCCCTGACCCGCCTGCACGGGGTCGACCCGGAGGCCAAGGTCACGTACACCAACCCGATCAACGCCACCACGAAGGAGGTCGACGAGATCAGCGGTCACCGCGACTGGTTGTCGACGGAGTGCCCCGGCGAAGTGATGTACGACGAACTCGCGGCCCTGCGGAAGGCTGTGGCGGGCGGCGGGAGCTGAGCCCAGAGGCATGTCCTTGGTGGGCGCGCTCTCAGCGGGCGTGCCCTCCCGCACGGGTTGCCGTCGCGGCGGGTCCCGCTACCGTAGATTTCCGTATACGCGACAGATTCCCGGTATATGCGACGAAGGGGTCCAGATGGACGCGGAGTTGGCGGCGCTGGCGGCGGCGGGGGCCACGGCTCTCGTGCAGCAGATGGTGACCGACGGGTGGGGGAACGTACGGGACCGGGTCGTCGTCTTCTTCTCGCGGGGGCGCGAGGAGGAAGCGGTGCAGGGCGAGTTGGAGGCATCGCGTGCCGACCTCGTAGCGGCGCGGGACGCCGGTGACGAGGAGGCCGCGGACGACGTGCGGGCGTCCTGGCGCGTCAGGCTCCGGCGGACCCTGCGCGACGACCCCGCGGCGGCTGCCGAACTCCGCGCGCTGCTGGACGAGTTGGCTCCGCCGCCCACGGGCCCCGCAACGGTCACCGTCCACAACACCATCAACGACGGCACGCACCACGGCGTGATCCAGGTAGGCCTGGTCTACGGCTCGTCGACGGTCGGGGAGACCGGGAGGACCGGGGAGACCGGGACCGGGGAGTACCAGCGGCGCGAGTAGGAGGTTCTCGGCTCTCGGGATCCCGAGAGCCGGACCGGCGTCGTCGCGGGGTCAGTCCTCCGCGTCGCGGACCAGGAGCGCGATCTGAACCCGGTTCTCGGCCGACAGCTTGGCGAACAGGCTGCCTGTGTGTGCCTTGACCGTCGCGACGCTGATGTGCAGCCTTTGGGCGATCTCCGGGTTGCCCAGGCCGTCCGCGATGGCCCGAGCGGTTTCGAGTTCGCGTTCCGTCAGTCCGGACAGCTGTTTCCGTGCGGCGTCGCGGGAGGACGTGCGGGCGTGAGAGGACTGCGGACCGGTGGCCGCGGCGATCACTCGGGCCGTGGCCGTGGGGGACAGCACGGGGGTGCCGTCCGCGACGGTCCGCACCGCGTCGAGGATCCGCGCCGGCGGGGTGTCCTTGAGGACGAACCCGAGCGCTCCGGCGCGCAGTGCGCCGAGCACCAGATCGTCGGAGTCGAACGTGGTCAGCATGAGCACGTGGGGCGGCACCGGCCGGGTGAGAAGTTCCCGGGTCGCGCTGAGACCGTCACGGCCGGGCATCCGTACGTCCATCAGTACGACGTCCGGTCGCTGCTCGTCCACCACCGTGATCGCGGTGTTTCCGTCGGCCGCCTCCGCGACGACGGTCAGGTCCGGTTCGCCGTCGATGACGAGCCGCAGTGCCATGCGCACCAGTTGGTCGTCGTCGACGATGACGACACGCACCGGCTCGCGCTCGCTGTCCACTCATGTCCTCTTTTCGTGGGTGGGACTCGGCCAGGGTAGTTGTGCGGTGACGACGTATCCGTCGTCGGATGTGGGGTGATGGCTGAGCTTCCCCCCGGCGAGGTCGACTCGTTCGGCGAGGCCGAGCAGACCGAATCCCGATGCCGGTGGCGGGGGAGGCGGCGGTGCGGTTCTTGTGGCGGCTGAGAAATTGTGGACGCTCACGTCGAGTCTGCCGCCCGCCGCGCCTTCGAGGGTGATGCGGATGTGTGCGCCCGGAGCGTGTTTGGCGGCGTTGGTCAGTCCTTCCTGTACGACCCGGTAGCAGGTACGTCCGACGACGTCGGACGGCGTTCCCGTCACGGTGGTGGCGAGGGTGACGTCCAGTCCGGACGTGCGCGCGTCGGCCACCAGGTCGGGGATTCCCTCGAAGGAGGGCTGCGGTGCTTCCGGGTGACCTGGGTGACCCGGGCGTCCGGGGTGGCCGAGGTGGCTCAGGCGGTCCGGGTCCGCCCGGAGCACACCGAGGACGTCCCGTAGTTCTTCCAGGGCCAGGTGGGAGCCCTCGGCGATGCCGCGGACCAGCACGCGGCTCTCCTCGGCTCCGAGGTCGCCGCGGTGGTCCAGCACTCCGGCCTGCATGGCGACCAGGGAGATCCGGTGCGCGAGCACGTCGTGCATCTCGCGGGCGATCCGGTTGCGTTCCAGGGCTCGTGCCTGCGCCGCTCGTGCGGCCTGTTCCCGTTCCGCGCTCTCCGCCCGGTCGCGCAGCGACCGCACTTCGACCCGCCGCGCGCCGATGGCCATGCCCGCGGCCACCGCGATACCCGCGGTCAGCGCCGGGAACGTGACCTGCAACCACAACGAGCCGGGCGAGCTCTCCACCGGATAGAACCCGACCGCGAACTGTGACGCGGCCACGTAAGCCAGCACGACGAGCCCGATCTCCACCGGACGACGGCGGGTGGAGATCGAGCCCAGTGCCACGAGCGCGGCGCCGCCGGCCAGTGCCGATGCCGTCGAGGCGATCGCGACCGTCAAGGCGACGGCGAGCGGGAACCTCCGCCGCCACAGAATCGCTGTCAGACAGCCGAGAGCCACCAGCGGATCACCGATGAGGAACCAGGCGCCCGTTTCGGCGGCCTGCCACTTCAGCAGCACACCGGTGGAGAGCCAGGCCAGTACGCCCAGTGCCGCGGCGGCCACCAGCCGCGAGGTCTGCTGCCACCACCCGAGCCGTGGCGCGACGTCCATGTTCACCTGGCCATTGTCGTGGAACCGTGCGGCCGGCGAGTCGGGCCGAGGGTTGATACGACCTGTACCGAAGTCGAATCACCACCTCGCCCGTGGGTGAAGACGTGTCGAGCCCCCGGGCCGATGTGCCCGGCCGCACGCCACGGCCAGACTCGTTCACGTGCCGAGCGGCAGGAACGGCGGCAGCAACGGCGGTCGGATGGTGCGGCCCGTTCCGACCCTCCTTCGCACCTCTTCAGGACTCTTGCATCCCTCCAGGAGGACATCAGATGCGCAGAACCCTGTCCCTCGCCCTCGCCGCCACAGCGGTGGCGGCGGCGACTGCGGCACCGGGCGTGGCGGTGGCGGCGACGCCGGACACCGTGCGCTGGGGCCCGTGTCCCAAGGACGTCGCCTCGCCCCGCCTGGAGTGCTCGACGCTCGAAGTCCCGCTGGACTACCGGCATCCGGCCGGGCGGCAGATAGAGATCGCGATTTCCCGGCTGGCCGGCGAGAAACCCTCGCAGCGTCGCGGCGTTCTGCTGACCAACCCGGGCGGTCCCGGCGGTTCGGGGCTGGGTTTCCCGGCCGTTCTCGGCAGCTCAGGGCTGCCGCAGAAGGTGCTGGACTCCTACGACGTGATCGGCTTCGACCCACGAGGCGTCGGCCGCAGCACACCGGTGACCTGCGATCTGACGACGGAGCAGCAGTACCGCGGCAACTTCCCGCCGTACGCGCACACCGCGGCCGATGTCGCGCGGGAGGCGCCGAACGCGCGGGCCGTCGCCGAGCAGTGCGCCACCTCCTCGACAGCGTGGATGCTGCCGCACACCACCACCGCGAACACCGCGCGCGACATGGACCGGATCCGGGTGGCGCTGGGGGCGCCCAAGCTTTCGTACCTCGGTTATTCCTACGGCACCAACCTCGGTGCGGTGTACGCGACGATGTTCCCGAAGCGTGGCGACCGGATCGTGCTCGACAGCAACCTGGGCCCCGGCGGTTACGACATCACGGCCATGCGGATGTTCGGCCGTGGGCTGGAGGACCGGTTCCCGGACTTCGCCGCGTTCGCCGCCGCGCGCCCCGAGTACGGGCTGGGCACCACGCCGGAGCAGGTGACCGCGAAGTTCTTCGGTCTCGCGAAGCGGTTGGACGCGAAGCCGGTCCAGGGCATCGACGGGACGATGTTCCGCGGGTTCACGTTCGACCGTCTCTACGTCGATGCGCTCATGCCCGAGGTGGCCGAGTTCTGGCAGGCGCTCGACACGGACCGGCCGGTGCCGCCCGTACCGCTGCCGCCGGACGTCGAGAACCTCATGGCGAGCCGTTTCTACGTGGTGTGCGGTGATACGCGCTGGCCGGGGACGGTCCGGGAGTATCAGCGCAATGTCGCGGTCGACCGGGTGAAGTACCCGATGCTGGGCGGGTCGACGGCAGGCATCGGACCGTGCGCGTTCTGGCCGGACAAGCGGGTCGAGCCGCAGGTGCGCATCGGTGACCGGGGCCCGTCGAACGTGCTCATGGTGCAGAACGAGCGCGACCCGGGAACGCCGCTGGCCGGCGCCCGGAAGCTGCGGCAGGCGTTCGGCGAGCGGGCCACGATGGTGACGGCCGACCAGGGCGGACACGGTGTCCATCCGTTCGGCCCCAACACGTGCGCGAACGACACGGTGACGGCGTACCTGACCACCGGGCGGCGCCCGACACACGACCTCGCCTGCGCGGCACAGCCGAGCACATAGCAGGCGCGGGACCAGCGGAATCCGGTACAGGAGCGGGAGCAGGAGGGGAGTCATGTTCAAGGAGTGGCGGCGTCGTCGGGCCGTGCAGCGTGTGAAACCCGGCGACGGGCGGGCGTTGAAGCGTTTCCGTTGGTGGCAATTGCCTTTCCGTGCGCTGTTCTATCTCCGGCTGACGTACGACGACGGCCGGCAGACGGTCTACGCCGTGGATGTGAAGCGTGGGCAGAACCAGTCGTCCGGCGAGGTCAAGGCCCACCTGTTCCTCGACGGCAGGCACCACGCCCGGTCCAGGCTCCCTGCCGCCTTCCCCGTCCCGGGCGGCACCGTGGAAGTCAGGATGAGCGCCTTCGGGCTCAAGCGCTGCCACTACGTCACCGCCGAGGGGACCGAACACCCACTCGTCCCGGACCGCCACTCCGCCGAAGGGCGCCGCGCGCACCTCGACCGCGCGCACCCCGCGCTGAGCCGCTGGATCGGCCTCCTCTCGGTGATCGTGCTCGCCATCTCCCTGTTCCTGCTCATCTCGCAGCTCATCGGGACCCTCACCCAGGTGGAGCCCGTCGCGCGGAGCATCGGGACGTTCACTTCGCCCGTCGATCTGCCGGCCTGGCTCAACACCGCCGTCGGGCTCGGCGCCGTGGTGGCCAGCACGGAACGGGCACTGCGGCTGCGCTACAACTGGCTGCTCGACGGCGGCGCGGGCTGACCGGGCTGCCAGAAGACGTGCTGGATAGCAGCAGCTCAGAGGCTTGGCGTTGCTCGCCGATCAGCAGGAAATGCCGGGGCGGTCAACGACTCAGGATCGAAATCAAGTTCTCAGATCTGGGTTCTCAGATCTGGTTCTGCCCGCCGTCGACGTAGATGTTCGCGCCGACGACGTAGCTGCTCTGTCCGGAGGCCAGGAACGCCACGGCGGCGGCGACCTCATCAGGACGCCCTATGCGGCCCTTGGCCACGGTCGCGGCGACGTTCTCCTTGACGGCGGACAGTATCTCCTCGCCGCCGAAAATATCGGCGAGTCCGGGAGTTTCGACCCCGCCCGGCGACACCGCGTTGACCCTGATGCCGCGGCCTTTGAGTTCGTTGGACCATGTCCGCGCGAATGACCGGACGGCGGCTTTGGACGCCGCGTACGCGCCGAACGCCTCCATGCCGTTGTCGGCGGCTGTGGAGGAGGTCAGGATGACCGAGGCGCCGTCATTGAGCAGCGGGAGCGCCTTCTGCACGGTGAACAGAGTGCCCCGGACGTTGACTCCGAAGGTCTGGTCGAAGTGGTCTTCGGTGGTCTGCTCCAGCGTGACGAACGCACCGACCGCCGCGTTCGCGACGAGCACGTCCAGTCCCTGTCCCCGGGAGCGGACCGCGTCGTAGAGCCGGTCCAGATCGGCCGCCTCGGAGATGTCGCCGGCCACCGCGGTGGCCCTGGACGGTCCGATGGTCTCGATGGCGGCGTCCAACGCGGTCTTGCGCCGACCTGTGATGAACACGTGCGCGCCCTCGTCCGCCAGACGTGCGGCGACGGCCAGACCGATTCCGGTGCCGCCGCCGGTGACCACGGCCGTCCTGCCCTCAAGCTGTCCCATGCAAGTGCCTCCATAGCGCTCTGTGTCGAGCCCTCTGCGTTGATCGCTTCGACAGCCATACTTCAGGCACATCCCGGTACGGTGCATCATGCAGAGTCCATACTTTTTTATGTATCGTCCAGAAAGGGGAAGTGCGTGCTCGGCTTCAGTGATCCGATCGCCGACGCCGTCGGTCTTCTGCGCCCTCGCACCGTGATCGACCCCGGTCTCCACGCGGCAGGACCGTGGGCGCTGCGTTTCGATCAGGCGTCGCATGTCAAGCTCGGTGTCGTCGCGCGCGGCGCATGCTGGCTGACTCTGGACGGGCACGAACCCGTACGGCTGGAGGAGGGCGACTTCTACCTGCTGGGCAACCCCCCGCCCTACGTCCTGGCCAGCACACTCACCGCATCACCGCGCCCCGCGAAGCCGGTGTGGGGAAGCGCCGAAGACGGTGTCGTACGCATCGGCCCGGAGGCGGAGGAAGACACCTACCTCTGCGGCGGGCACTTCTCGTTCGAGGACACGAACACCCCAGCCCTGACCCAGGTCCTACCGCGGCTCGTGCTGGTCCGTGCCACAGATCCCCGCGGCAAGCTCCTGGCACACCTCAGCGAGCTCCTGCTCTCCGAGACCGGAACCGGAACCGCCGCCGGCAGCTCTCTCGTCCTGAACCATCTCGCACAGGTCCTGTTCGTCCACATGCTGCGCGCCCACGCCGAACAGACGGACCAGCCCACCGGCTGGCTGGGAGCGCTCAACGACGACGGCATCGGTGCCGCGCTTCGCGCCATGCACACCGACGCGGCACACCCCTGGACACTCAAAGAGCTGGCCGGTATCAGCCACATGTCACGTTCCGCGTTCGCCGCATCCTTCAAAGGGCGGGTCGGAACCACTCCCCTGGAATATCTGATCCAGTGGAGAATGAGCCTTGCCCGCGACGCCCTGAGCCGCGACACGCGAACGATCTCCGAACTCGCGTTCATGATCGGCTACAAATCCGACAGCGCGTTCAGCACCGCATTCCGCCGGGTGGTCGGTTCCTCACCCAGACAATTCCGCGAATCATCGACCCGCGCGGTCAACGGCCGTCAGGATCACGGCCACTGACCTGTGCCGCGACAAGCACCCGTCCTCGAACCGGCCGCTCTCTCCAAGACCTCATCGCCATCGTGTCCGGCTTGCGGAATCGTGGCGTCGGCTTCACCTCGCTGCATGAGGTGCCCGCCTCGGCCGCCCGCCGGCCATGACCGACGAACAGGTACGTCACGCCCGCGCTCCCCGAGTTGACCAACACGGCAGAACTGCCCCGACCCTCCAGGTCAAAGGACTGATCACCGCCGCTTGCGGCTGGTGACACGGTTCTTACCGGCACCCCGATGGTGGGCGGACCTTCTGAGGTCAGGTCCGGACCATGAAGGGAGGCGTCCATCGTTCTCGGTTGTGCTGTCCTTGGTTGTAATGCGTCTCAACCAAGGTGCGTGAGGAAAGTGCGCCAGGCGTCGTGGCTGAAGACGATCGTGGGGCCGGCGGGGCGCTTGCTGTCGCGGACGGGGGTGTGGGTGGGGAGGTGGGTGGCTGTTTCAACGCAGTTGCCTTGGCCGCCGCTGTAGCTGCTGGCGCGCCATGCCGCTCCCGTGAGAGCGGGGGGTATGTGAG
>NZ_LIPP01000355.1 GCF_001418335.1 Streptomyces aurantiacus
ACAACCCGGGCGGCCCCGGCGCGTCCGGCATGTACTTCCCGCTGATCGGCATGGTCCCGGAGTGGAAGCGCATCGCGTCGGCGTACGACCTCGTCGGTTACGCCCCGCGCGGGGTCGGCCGCTCGGCGCCGCTGTCCTGCCAGGACCCGAAAACGCTTCGGAAGAGTCCCACACAGTCGCCGACGCACCCCTCGGAGTCGTACAAGAAGGAGCGCATCGCACGGGCGAAGGCGTACGCGCGAGGCTGTGTCCAGCGGTCGGGCCGCTCGATCAGGCACTTCTCGTCGGTCAACAACGCCCGTGACCTGGACGTCCTGCGCGCCGCCCTGGGCGAGCGGAAGCTGACCTTCATGGGGGCGTCCTACGGCACGTACTTCGGCACGCTCTACGCGGAGCTGTTCCCGTCGCACGTACGCCGGATGGTCCTCGACTCGGCCGTGAACCCGGACCCGGCGAAGGTCTGGTACCGCAACAACCTCGACCAGTCCCTCGCCTTCGAGGGCCGCTGGGCCGACTTCCGCGCCTGGATCGCCAAGCACCACAAGGCGTACGGGCTGGGCCGCACGCCCCAGGAGGTGCAGCGCAGTTACGAGCGGGCGCGGGCACGATTGGCGGCGAAGCCGGCGGGTGGCAAGGTCGGGCCCGGGCAGTTGCGGGGCGCGTTCTTGCAGGCCGGGTACTACGACGACTACTGGCCGCAGCGCGCGGCGGCGCTCTCCGCGTATCTGAAGGGCGATCCGAAGCCGCTGATCCGGCAGGCGGGGCCGCATCGGGACGGGGTGAAGGAGCAGGAGAACAGCAAGGCCGTCTACACGGCCGTCGAGTGCAACGACGCGCCCTGGCCGCGGTCCTGGCACACCTGGGACCGCGACAACACCCGTCTCGCGCACGCGGCGCCCTTCGAGACCTGGGACAACGTCTGGACGAACCTGCCGTGCGCCTACTGGCCGCTGCCGCGCACGCGCCCGCTCGACGTCCGTACGTCACCCGGCGAGCTGCCGCCGACACTGATCCTGGCCGCCGAACGGGACGCGGCGACGCCGTACGCCGGCGCGCTGGAGACGCACCGGCGACTGTCCGGCTCGACGTTGGTCACCGAGCGGGCGTCGGGCTCCCACGGCATCGGCGGCGGCGCGAACGCGTGCGTCAACGCCCACCTGGACGCGTACTTGCTACGGGGCCGGCTCCCCGCACCCGAGGCAACCTGCGCCCCGCACAAGGAGCCGACCCCGGCCCCCTAGGGGCGCCCCGTCAGGGGCGCGGGGAACTGCGCGATCAGCCCCCACCGGCGGGCGGCCAACACACAACCGCCCGCACCCCTGAAAGAACCAAAAACCAAAAAACCTACGCGAGGCCCTCGACCAGTTCGGTCACGGACTTGCGACGGCCCGTGTAGAACGGGACCTCCTCGCGGACGTGCATGCGGGCCTCGGACGCGCGCAGATGCCGCATGAGGTCCACGATGCGGTCCAGTTCGTCCGCCTCGAACGCGAGAATCCACTCGTAGTCGCCGAGTGAGAACGAGGCGACCGTGTTCGCCCGCACGTCCGGGAATCCGCGAGCCATCTTGCCGTGGTCGGCGAGCATCCGGCGCCGGTCCTCGTCCGGCAACAGGTACCAGTCGTAGGACCGCACGAACGGATACACGCTGATGTAGTTCCGCGGTGTCTCGTCCGCGAGGAACGCCGGAACGTGCGAGCGGTTGAACTCGGCCGGCCGGTGCAGCGCCATGTTCGACCAGACCGGCTCCAGGGCGCGGCCCAGCCTCGTACGGCGGAAGAGGTTGTACGCCTCCTGGAGCTGGTCGGAGGTCTCGGCGTGCCACCAGATCATGAGGTCGGCGTCGGCGCGCAGCCCCGAGACGTCGTACGTGCCGCGGATCGTGACGTCCTTGGCGGTGAGCTGGTCGAACAGCTCCTGGACCTCGTCCGCGTAGCCGGCGCGCGCGGCGCCGTCGGGAAGCACGTCGCGCAGCTTGAACACGGACCAGAGGGTGTAGCGGATGACCTCGTTGAGGTCCTTGGCCTTCTTGCCGGCGTTCGGAGTCTTGGTCCTGTCGGCCTGGCCGGTGATGGGGGCGTCGTCGCTCATGAGGCTATTCTCCCGCTCCGCCGTGCAGGCTCCGCACCGGGTGGGCGCCGAGCGCGTCCGACGACCGGTCAGCGTCCGCCGACCGGTCGTCGCCCCGCAGTCCGTCCACGGCGGCGTTCGCGCTCGCGACGCAGGCCGGGATGCCCACACCGTCGTACGCCGCCCCGCACACGGCGAGCCCCGGCAGCCTGCCGACGTGTTCGCGGATGCGGGCCACGCGCGCGTGGTGCCCGACCGGGTACTGGGGCAGTCCGTCGTTCCAGCGTGTCACCCGGGTCTCCAGAGGTTCCGCGGTGAGGCCGGTGGCCGCGCGCAGGTCGTGCCGTGACACGTCGACGAGGTCCGCGTCCCGGCGGCCGAGGATCTCCGTCTCCCCGTACCGGCCGACGGACGTCCGCAGAACCGCCACGTCCGGGTTCTCCTCGGCGATCCAGCCCCATTTCCGGGACGCGAACGTGGACGCCTTGATGGTGCGCCCGTCGACGGGCGGCACCAGGAAACCGCTGCCTTCGGGGAGTGTGATCTCGCTGCGGCGGTAGGCGAGGGTGATCAGTGCCATGGACGCGTACTCGATCGCCGCGAGCTCGGCCGCGGCGGCGGGGGCCTCGGCGGTGAGCAGCGCGGCAGCGGCGGCGGCGGGCACCGCCACGACGACGGCGTCGGCCCGCAGTTCACGGCCGCCCGCGACGAGCCGCCAGCCCGCGCGCCGCTCGGCACCGGCCGCGTCGCCCGCGACCCGGCGCAGCTCCGTGACCGGCGCTCCCGTGACGATCTCGCCGCCCCGGGCACGTACGGACTCGGCGACGGCGAGCGGCAGTTGGCCGACACCGCCCTCGATGCCCATGAAAACCGGCCCCGGCTGCTGATTACGGGTGGTCTTCGCCTGGATCTCGCGGACCGCCTCCGTGAGGGAGGTGTGCGTACGGGCCGCCTCGAAGAGCTGGGGAACGGCCGAGCGCATCGAGATGCGGTACGCGTCTCCCGCGTAGACGCCACCGAGCAGGGGCTCGACGAGACGGTCGACGACCTCACGGCCCAGGCGCTCCGCGACGAACCCGCCCACCGACACGTCGTCGCCGATCTCCGTGCGGGGCAGGTCGCGGTCGCGCTCGATCCGCCGCAGGCCTTCGTCGGAGAGGACGCCGGAGAGGGCCGCCGCGTCCCCCGGAACCCCCATGACGTGCCCCTTGGGCATGGGCCTGAGTGCCCCGCGCGTCCAGATCGACGCGCCCGCCGTCGCCGGCGACCGGAGCCGGTCGGCGAGGCCCACCTCATGGGCGAGCGCCACCGCCTCGGGCCGTCGCGCGAGCATCGACTCGGCGCCGAGGTCGACACGNNCGCCGAGCCGGTCCGAGGCCTCCAGGACGGTCACGCGCGCGCCACCGTTCAGGAGCCGGTGGGCGGCGGCCAGACCGGCGATGCCGCCCCCGATGACGACGACATGACCCGGCCCCGTACGTGTGTCTGCGTGCATGTCTCCACTGTCCCAGACCTCGCACACGGTCCTCCGGGGCCCCCGCGGCCGGCAGGAGTGTCCATGACGAGTCCGGACCGTGACCCCTTCGGGACCGGATCCGGCCAACGTCCCACGGGGCTCGGGCGTCGAAGGAACGTCAGTCATCACGAC
>NZ_LIPP01000356.1 GCF_001418335.1 Streptomyces aurantiacus
GTCCAGGGGGGTGCGGGGTGCGGGGTGTGGGATGTGGAGGGTCCGGCTGTGACGGGAGTGTGGGTGGAATGTGTATGTGAGTGGGCTGTGTACGGGTGGGGTGGACAGTTTTCGCCCGCTGGTTCGATGCGGCTACTCACCGAAGTGACAAGTTCGGGGCTTTGTCGGGCTGACGCCTCATCACATCGTGAGCGGCTGCTGGGAGCTCTCGGGCGTATCGGGATGTGAACGTCCGCGTGTGACCAAAACGGCACCGACGACAGCGAGGACGAACCCGGCGATCGCGGCCCCCAGCGGCAACGTACGCCCCACCAGGCGCAGCAGACCGCTGTCCGTGTCGGCGAGATCCACCTGCTCCCGCTGGGTCTCGGGGGTGAACGCGATCCGCTCGCTGTCGAGGAGCACGACGGCGTCCTTCTCGCCGCCGGGCGCCCGGAGCGTCTTACGGGGCCCGATCGCCGCGTAGATGATCCGGCCCGTGCGCTGGTCGGCGACGAGTTCGACGCCGTGGTTGGAGTACCACTCCTCGGCGAGCACCTGACCGGCGTCCGGTACGCCCACGAGGGTGCCCGGTACGAGCCGGGTGCCGGTCTTGGTGGCGGGGACGGTGCCGGTGAAGCGCAGGCCCTCGTAGCCCTGGACGCGCTTCGTGCCCTTGTAGGCCAGCGTGACGGTCGAGCCGAGCGTGTTGTCCCACCAGATGTAGGAGCGTTTCTGCACGTCGAAGGGGAACTTCAGATACGCCTCGCCCTCGAAGTACGGCTTCTCCTCGCAGCAGTGGACCGGCTCGTTCGTCTTCCGGTCGGTCACCCAGCGCTCCATGGTCCACTGGAGCGAGTCGTGCGGGTCGGCCGCGGGCAGTGACCTGTCGGTGTCGACGGACGTGGACACGTCCCAGACCGCCCGGCCGCTCTTCTCGCTGTCGGAGACGTCACCGCGGACCTGCCGGGTGATGGTGATCTTCTTGTCGTGGACGGTCTCGATCTCGTCGGTGTCGAAATAGCTGCCCGTACCGGTGAAGACGGTCGTCGTGTCGATGTCGACGGGCGTGCGCTGGGCCCGTGGCTCGACGTACCAGGCGAGCAGGGGGGCCAGGACGAGCAGGAAGACGCCCAGACCCAGGATGATGAGCGAAAAGGGGGTGGCTCTACGGCGCATCCGGGCACTCCAGGGGCTCGTGGTGACACGGAACGGACGTGTGCCGGCACGGTGGGGGAGGGTGCACGTGCGGTATGGGCCGGGAACCGTAGACGGACCCTTGACGAGGTGTCAATGCGTTGATGACACTGAGGACTTGCCGGCGCTGGGGAGCTGGGTGGGCCGCGCCCCGAAGGGGCGCGGGGAACTGCGCGATCAGCCACGATCGACCCGCAGATTCCGACCGCAGATTCCGAGGGCGCTCCCAGCGGAGCGCCAAGGTGGGAGTGACCTTTCGACAGAGAGGCTGACCCGCGATGCCCAGACCGCTCGCCGCCCTGCTGACCGTGGTCGTCGCCGCCGTCCTCGCCGTGGGCGCCGCCCTCGGTGTCGTCGCACTGCTCGACGCGACCCCCGACCAGCCGAACACACCGCTCATCACCTACGAGACGGCCGGCCGGGAGCGCTGACGATGGCCCTCCGACAGGGACCCGTCATCGTGCGCTCGGCCTGGCGCGACGTACCGCGCCTCCAGGTACGGGAGTTCGCCGAGCTCGCGATGGCCGAGGCGCCCGTGCTCGCCGAGGAGATCCTTCAGGAGATCCGGCACGAGTACCCCCATCTGCCCGTCGTGCTCGACGACTCCGGCGAGCCGATGGCGCTGATCGGCATCCGCCGGGCCATCGAGGTGTTCGTCCAGCACCTGGAGACCGCCGAGGGCCGGCCGCGCGTCCACCCCGAGGTGTTCCAGGAGTTCGGCCGCGGCGAGGGCCTGAACGGCCGCAGCCTCGACGCGCTCCAGGCG
The DNA here is from genome assembly GCF_001418335.1 of Streptomyces aurantiacus. Taxonomy (GTDB): domain Bacteria; phylum Actinomycetota; class Actinomycetes; order Streptomycetales; family Streptomycetaceae; genus Streptomyces; species Streptomyces aurantiacus. The sequence continues at coordinate 1,943 of NZ_LIPP01000356.1, forward strand.
ATCTACCGGCTCGGCGTACGGCTGGCCTGGCGCCGGTTCGCCGAGATCGGGCAGCGCGTGGAGATCCCGCCGCCCGCGATGTACGAGCTGGTCGACGCCGGATACGAGTACCTGGACGGGCTGGTCGACCAGTCCGTACGCGGCTACGCGGAGGCCGCCGCCCGGCAGGCCGGGGAGCGGCTGCGCCTGCAGCGCCGGCTGATGGAACTGCTGCTCGCCGAGCACCCCCGGTCGGACCCGGCCGACGCGCTCTCCGAACGGGCCGCGCGGATCGGCTGGCCGCTGCCCGGCAAGGTCGCGGTCGGCGTACTGCTGCGGCCCGCCCGGGAGGCCGTCGCGCCCGCCGTGAGCCAGGGCGTACTGCTCGACATGGAGTACGAGCAGCCCCGCATGGTCGTGCCCGAGCCCGACGCCGCCGGGCGCCCCGAACTGCTGCACCGGGCGCTGACGGGCTGGGCGGGCGCGATCGGCCCGCCCGTGCCGCTGTCCGACGCGGCGAAGTCGCTGCGCTGGGCCGAGGCGGCGGTACGGCTGATGGAGCGCGGGCTGCTGCCGGCGGGGGAGGTGCTGTACTGCACCGAACACACCGAGGCGCTGGTCCTGCTCCAGCCCGAGGAACTGATCGACGACCTGGCGCTGCGCTGCCTGGAGCCGCTCGCCCACTGCGGCCCCACCCACGGGCGGCGGCTCGCGGAGACCATGCTGGCCTGGCTGGAGACACGGGGCGGCGCGCCCGAGGTGGCCGCGCGCCTTGGGGTCCACCCGCAGACCGTGCGGTATCGCCTTCGGCAGATACGGGAACTGTGGGGGGACGAGGTCGATGACCCGGACCGGCGGTTCGAGCTGGAGCTGGTGTTGCGGGCGCAGCGGTTGCGGGGGGAGCTGGGGGATCCGCGTGCGCGGCGCTGAGGTTGCTGTTTCTTTTCTTTCCCACCCACCCTGTC
>NZ_LIPP01000357.1 GCF_001418335.1 Streptomyces aurantiacus
GGTTGGAAGCGGAGGGGGCCCCTGCTGTGGGGTCTGGCCGCGGTCGCGGTGTTGTCCGCCGCTGCCCTGGCGGTGAACGGGACGACCACCACGGCTTCCAGTTCCGACGACGAGTCGGATGCCGCCGCCCGGCCACGGCCCTCCGGCCAGGCACCGACGGGTTCGGCGTCGACGGATCCGAGCGGCGGCGCCTCCGCGTCGGCGTCCGTGTCGGCGACGGTCGAGGAGGACGGCAAGCTCGGTGGGAAGGGCCGCGAATCGCCGGACTCCTCCTCACGCTCCATACCCTTGTCGGGCCCCGGCACGTTCACCACCGCCGGTGGCACGAGCGGGACCGTGGGGAAGGGGGCCCGCGTGCTGCGCTACAAGGTCGTGGTCGAGGACGGCCTTGAGCAGTCGGCCGCCGATGTGGCCCGGCAGGTGGAGGGCGTACTGGCCGACCCGCGCGGCTGGACGGCCGACGGGAATTCCGGTTTCCGGCGCGTCTCGAACGGCCCGTCCGACTTTGTCGTACGGCTCGCCACACCGGGAACGGTGGACGAGATCTGCGGCCGCTACGGCCTGAACACCCGCGGCGAGGTCAACTGCAGCGTGGGGCAGGACGTCGTGGTCAACCTCAAGCGGTGGCTGCTGGCGACCCCGGTCTACGCCGACGACGTGGACGCCTACCGGGCGCTGATCATCAACCACGAGGTCGGCCACTTCCTCGGCCACGGCCATGTGACGTGCCCAGGCGCGGGCAAGCCGGCCCCGGCGATGATGCAACAGATCAAGGGCATGCACGGCTGCACCCCCAATGTCTGGCCGTACGACACGAAGGGCCGCCTGCTCACGGGGCCTTCCGTGCCGTAAGCCGTGCCGTGAGCCGCGCCGTGAGCCGCGCCGTGAGCGCGGGCGGCGACGCCTGGAGGCGAGCACAGCCGACACCGACCGCGCTCTCGATCGCCTCGCTCCTACGGTTCGAGCGGCAGCGATGTCTGTTCCGCCGCCTGCCCCAGGTAGGTGTACTCGGTGGACCGGGCGATGCCCATCGAGTCGAGCTGCTGCCGGAAACGGACGTGGAAATGGACGTTGTCTCCCAGTCCGGGGCGCATCCGCAGCAGTTCTCCCGCGTCCTCGAAACGGACATCGTAGGCAGGCGCGTTCTTCGCGGTGCCCGTCTTCACTTTCACCAAGCCGCTTTCCCGTAGCTCAGTGACCCTGCCGGAGATGGTGATCTCCTGGTCGCGGTCCTTTGTCTCCCGGAGCCGTTTCACGTAGTGCCTGCCCCGCTCGGTCAGCCGGGCGCGGCGCAACCCGCCGTCGGCGTCGTACCAGGTCACCCCGAGGTTCAGTTCGTATCGGCTCAGTGCACGGGACACCGCTTCGACCGCGTCGAAGAGCTTTACCCATTCGCGGACGTCGCGCTCCGATTCCAGCGCGTCGAGCAGCGTGGTGAGGGTGCCGAGCCCCGAGGCGGCGGCCGATGTGGCGGAGACGTCCAGGCCCTCGGGTTCGGCCGGGTCGGCAGGAACGGCGACAGGTCGCGCGTGCACGACGGTACTGCCGACGGAGATGCCGGTGAGTTCCAGCTGCACCGGCGTCCCTGCGGCCACGGAGACCATGTGCTCCACGGGTTCGAGCAGCGCGTCACCCCACCCGAAGCGGAGAGCACCGCCGGCGGTGTCGGGTCCGGTCAGCCGGAGCTGGAGTTCCTCTTCGAGCCGGGCGTCCGGAGCGTACTCGCGGGCGGCGGCCAGGCGGCTCGCCCGGTGTTCGGCCTCGATCTCCTCGTCGTCCCGGTCCTCGGTGCCCAACGTGTCGAGCAGCCGCGCGGCACGCTCGGTCTCGGCGGGATCGTCCCCCGCGAGCGCGCGCCTGCGCTCGCGCCAGCTGTCGCCGGTCACAGTCGCACCTCCAGATAGCCGCGTGCCGGGGCGGCACTCTCTTCGGACGGCGAGCGGTCGTCCTGATCCGGCAGTCGACAGCGCTGCCACCAGTCGTCCCACACACCCCGTTGTGTGAAGTATGTCCGTTCGTCGGGAGTGAAGCGGTCCGGCTCGAAGATATGCGCAACAGGCCGGTACCCGATGCGAAGCGGTGAGACGCCGTACTTCTCTTTCAGTCGGTCCCGGCTCTGGAAGGCGGTGGTCAGCCATTTCGAGCCCGGCTTTCCCCGTACGACATGTTCGGCGCGTGTGTCGACGAGGACAGTGGCGTCGATGTTCCCGGGGTCGAGTTTGGCGCTGACGAAGCTGCCGCCCAGCCACAGCCCGTGGATGAGGGGAAGGCCGCCGAGGTCGTCCCCGTAGGTGTCCTCAAGGGTGAGGAAGGGATCGAGATAGTCGTGAAGGCCGTCCCACAGCTCTGTGCGAGTTGAGGATTCCTCGAACTCGGGGGCGCTGACGAGCATCTTCTCCGCCTCGTCGAAGGAGACGGAGTACCGGCCCAGCGGAAGATGTCCGGTCGAGGCGAAAGGGGGAAGCATATGGGGTCCTGTCGAGTGCGGGAGGACGTCCTCATAGCGATCATGGCGGCCATGGCGGTCATGGTGGTCATGGTGGGGCAGTGCGGGTCATCTTGCCGTTATGGCGTCGGTGTCGCTGTGAATTCCGGAGGACCGGATCGGCAGTCGCGGCAGCGTGCGCCGGGATGGGGCGAACGGAAACTGCGGTCGCAGCCGTCGCAGTTCCGGTGGGGGTGCCTGACGGTCGGGGGCGCTGCGGGGGCGCGGTACCGCGGCAGCGGTGGGAGCTTCGCGGTGAGGCGGTGGGCCAGGAAGGCGGCCGGGCGGCGCAGGGGCTCGGGTGGCAGGTCGTGGGCCAGGACCTCGCGTACGTCGGTGGGGGTGAGGTCGCGTTCGAGCCAGGCGGCGACACCGGGGGCGAGGTGCTCGGCGTCGGTGGCCGAGAGGAGGAGGCGGGGGTCTTCGCGACGGAGGCGCGCGAGGACGTCGACGGCCGTCCGGAGAAGGTCCGGGGAGGTGTACGCGGGCTGCGGTACGGCGGGGAGAGCGCGGCGCGGGGGCTTCTTCTTTGGCGGCTGTGGCTGCGGGTGGGGCTCTGCCTGCGGGTGAGGCTCCAGTGGTGAGTTGGGATG
>NZ_LIPP01000358.1:0-517 GCF_001418335.1 Streptomyces aurantiacus
GATCTCGGCGATCGCCTCGTCCGGCTGGAAGGCCAGCAGGTTCGCGACGTGCTGCCCGCGCGCCTCACGTCCGGCGTCGGGAAGCTCGTACGCCTTCGCGCGGTAGACGCGGCCCTTGTTGGTGAAGAACAGCAGCCAGTGGTGCGTCGTCGACACGAAGAAGTGGTCGACGATGTCGTCTTCCTTGAGCTTCGTGCCCCGTACGCCCTTGCCGCCGCGCTTCTGTGAGCGGTAGTCCTCGGCCTTCGTCCGCTTGATGTAGCCACCGCGCGTGATGGTGACGACGATGTCCTCCTCGGCGATCAGGTCCTCCATGGACATGTCGCCGTCGAAGGGCACCAGCTTGGAGCGGCGGTCGTCACCGAACTTCTCGACGATCGCGGCGAGTTCCTCGCTGATGATGCCGCGCTGACGCACCGGCGAGGCCAGGATCTCGTTGTACTCGCGGATCTTCGCCTGGAGCTCGTCGTGCTCGGCGACGATCTTCTGGCGCTCCAGAGCGGCCAGGCGGCGCAGC
>NZ_LIPP01000358.1:522-831 GCF_001418335.1 Streptomyces aurantiacus
ATCAGCGCGATGACCTCGTCGATGGCGTCCAGCGCCTTCAGGAGGCCGCGCAGGATGTGCGCGCGCTCCTCGGCCTTGCGCAGCCGGAACTTCGTACGCCGGACGATGACCTCGATCTGGTGCGTCACCCAGTGGCGGATGAACGCGTCCAGCGACAGGGTGCGCGGCACGCCGTCCACCAGCGCCAGCATGTTGGCGCCGAAGTTCGTCTGCAGGTCGGTGTGCTTGTAGAGGTTGTTCAGGACGACCTTGGCGACCGCGTCCCGCTTCAGGACGATGACCAGGCGCTGGCCCGTACGCGACGAGGTC
>NZ_LIPP01000358.1:874-1058 GCF_001418335.1 Streptomyces aurantiacus
CCATGCCGACCGCGATGCCCGCCGAACCGTTGATCAGCAGGTTCGGGAAACGGGCCGGCAGGACGGTCGGCTCCTGGGAGCGGCCGTCGTAGTTGTCCGTGAGGTCGACGGTGTCCTCGTCGATGTCACGGACCATCTCCATGGACAGCGGCATCATCTTGCACTCGGTGTACCGCATGGCGGC
>NZ_LIPP01000359.1 GCF_001418335.1 Streptomyces aurantiacus
CCCCCCTCGCCGTCCTCCCCGACGAGGACGATCCGCGCGCCCTTCTGCCCGAGGTACGCGATCTGCCCCTCGGCGCCGCCGTGGGCATCGGCGAAGGAGGAAATCTGCTTGGCGAGCTTCGCCACTCGGCGCTCGACCTGCTTGTCTGCCATACCAAGATGCTACCGACGGGTAAACAGAAGGCCGACGCCGGGCCCCGTCAGGGGCGCGGGGAACTGCGCGACCAGCCACGACGGACCCGCGGGCGAGTAGACAGCCAGCATGCGCATGCCCTACGGCAGCGCCAGCATCCGCTCCAGCGCCAGCTTCGCGAACTGCTCCGTCTCCCGGTCCACCTCGATGCGGTTCACCAGGTTGCCCTCGGCCAGTGACTCCAGCGTCCAGACCAGATGGGGCAGGTCGATGCGGTTCATGGTCGAGCAGAAGCAGACCGTCTTGTCGAGGAAGACGACCTCCTTGCCCTCGGGCGCGAACCGGTTCGCCAGGCGCCGGACAAGGTTCAGCTCCGTACCGATCGCCCACTTCGAGCCGGCCGGAGCCGCCTCCAGCGCCTTGATGATGTACTCCGTCGAGCCGACGTAGTCCGCGGCGGACACCACCTCGTGCTTGCACTCGGGGTGGACGAGCACGTTCACACCGGGGATACGGGCGCGTACGTCCTCCACCGACTCCACCGAGAAGCGGCCGTGCACCGAGCAGTGCCCCCGCCACAGGATCATCTTCGCGTTCCGCAGCTGCTCGGTGGTCAGCCCGCCGTTCGGCTTGTGCGGGTTGTAGAGGACGCAGTCGTCGAGCGACATTCCCATGTCGCGCACGGCGGTGTTGCGGCCCAGGTGCTGGTCGGGGAGGAACAGGACCTTCTCGCCCTGCTCGAACGCCCACTCCAGCGCGGTCTTGGCATTGGACGACGTGCAGATCGTGCCGCCGTGCTTGCCCGTGAATGCCTTGATGTCCGCGGACGAGTTCATGTACGAGACGGGCACGACCTGCTCGGCTATGCCGGCCTCGGTCAGGACGTCCCAGCACTCGGCCACCTGCTCGGCGGTGGCCATGTCGGCCATCGAGCACCCGGCGGCCAGGTCGGGCAGGACCACCTTCTGGTCGTCGGAGGTCAGGATGTCCGCGGACTCGGCCATGAAGTGCACACCGCAGAAGACGATGTACTCGGCCTCGGGGCGCGCCGCGGCGTCCCTGGCCAGCTTGAAGGAGTCGCCGGTGACATCCGCGAACTGGATGACCTCGTCGCGCTGGTAGTGGTGGCCGAGCACGAAGACCTTGTCCCCGAGCTTCTCCTTGGCCGCGCGGGCGCGCTCCACCAGGTTCGGGTCCGACGGCGAGGGCAGGTCACCGGGACACTCGACGCCGCGCTCGCTCCGCGGGTCGGCCTCGCGGCCGAGCAGCAGCAGGGCGAGGGGCGTCGGCTGTACGTCGAGTTCCTGGGTCTGGGCGGTGGTCACGAACACACACCCTTTCTGTTCTGCGGCTCGCTGGGATCGACCGGCTGAACGATCCAGCAGGACACGCCTTTTCGTCGAAATGACGTTATCTATCATAACTGCTTCATGTCACTTTGACGATGTCCATAACGTCTATGTGACGTGAATCCCGTACAGGCCGCCGGAGCCCGGTGAGCGGGGTTGTCCACAGGCTGTTTTCCGCTTCCCGCCGGGTGTGCGAGCATGAAGAGAGAGCCGAAGACACACGCTCGGCCCGGAATGAATCCGCGGCCCCGCTGGTTGCAACGTCGGCAAGCAGTCTCCGTACAACCCGGGAGAGAAGCAGATGTCCGTATCGGACGAGACCACCACCGTGAGCGACGGCATCCTCCTGTCGGACGCCGCCGCGGCCAAGGTCAAGGGCCTGCTGGAGCAGGAGGGCCGTGACGACCTGGCGCTGCGCGTCGCCGTTCAGCCCGGCGGCTGCTCCGGCCTGCGCTACCAGCTCTTCTTCGACGAGCGTTCCCTCGACGGCGATGTCCTCAAGGAGTTCGGTAGCGTGAAGGTCGTCACCGACCGCATGAGCGCTCCGTACCTGGGCGGCGCCTCCATCGACTTCGTGGACACCATCGAGAAGCAGGGCTTCACGATCGACAACCCGAACGCGACGGGCTCCTGCGCCTGCGGCGACTCCTTCAGCTAGGACTCCCCGAGTGACGTAGAAAGGCGGCGCCCCCTCCGGTGGGGGCGCCGCCTTTCGCGTATCCGGCCGTCATACGGCCGTCATCCTGCCGGGTTCGGCAGATCCTTCTCCAGGGGTACGGCCTTGCCGTCCTGGCCGACCACCTCGCGGTTCCCGAGCGGCTTGTCGAGAGTGATCTTCTCGTGGAAGACCTTGGCGATCATGATGCAGACCTTGTCCTTCCACGACTTGGCGGTCACCCGGACCGTGACCTTGCCATCGGTGCCGTTGGTGCCGCCGGTCTCGTCCGCGGCGGCCGAGTAGTCGCTGCACACGCCGCCCGTGAAGCGCACGGTCAGCGTCCTGCCGTCCGCGCTGTACCCCTCGATCCGTACGTTCCTGGTCGTGGGCGCCGCGCTCGGTCCGTCACTCGGCCCGTCACCCGGTTCGACCGTCCGTGGCGCGGTCAGGTACTTGGGGTCGACCGCGGGGTGGGTGACGGTGAAGCCGTCGTCGGTCCCCGCGGGCCGCACCTCGAAGAGCCAGGACGGCACCAGCGCCTGCCGGCCGTCCACGGCGTGCGTGGCGAGGCCGAACACCGCGTCCTCGACGACGACCGGATCGGACTTCGGTGCCGCGCTCGACGTCGAGGTCCCGCAGGGCGTCTCGTTCCTGTCCTTCAGCGGTACGGGGCTCGCGCAGCCGCCGATGCCCACGCGCCCGCCGCCCGCCGCGGACCCGTTCAGCAGAGCGAGCGCCTTCCGCGCGCTCACCACGGGGTACGTGTCGCCCTTCGCCGGCGCCTTCAACTGGCCGCTGCCGCCCACGACCTCGCCGTCCGGGCCGATCTGGACGCCGGTCGTCCAGCCGTAGGTCGGCAGGCCGTCGATCTCCGGCTCCGCGTTCACCACGCGCACGGCGCCCATCAGCTGGCCGGCGTCGAGCTTCGCGTCGTCCTGGCCGACCGCCTTGAGGACCGGGGACGCGGCCTTCTTCGCGGCGTCCGCGCCGACCGGGTCCACCTCGGCACCCCTGGCGCTCTCACTGCCGCTGCTGCTCCGGTTCGCGCATGTGGTGGTGCCCTTGCAGTTGTCGGTGCCGGGTGCGAAGCGGCTGAAGGTCCAGGTGCCGGGGGCCTCCTTACTCACCCGCAGACCGGGTCCGAAACCGTCCTTCGTGGCTCCGACCTGCCAGGCGTCGCCCGCCGCCTTCGGTGTGCCCTCGACCCCCAGAGCCTTCGCGAGCTTCGCCACCTCGGCCGCGGTGACCGTGCCCTTCGCCCGGTAGACGGCCGCGGAGGAGGGGCCGTCGGGCAGCTCGCCCTCGGCGCGGTAGGTCACGCCGTTCGGATCGGGCTCGCCGGGCGCGATGCCGCCCGTGCCGCCGGTACCTGCGGTGCCGGTCGTGCCGCCCTGCGGGTAGCCGTCGAGGGCGAGCGGCGGCGGAGTTCCGTCGCCGCCTGGCGTGCCGGAGCTGTCCTTGCCTGCGCCGCCCCCGTTGCCGCCGGTCGCGGTGGCGGCGAAGTACGCTCCGCCGCCGCCCACGAGGAGCACCGCCGCCGCCACCGAAGCGACGGCCACCGGGGAACGCCGTCGGCGCGGGCGGTTCTCGGCGTCGGCGGCGTCGTCGGCGCCGGTCGCGTCGTTGTCGGGTCGCTCGGTGTCCACCGCATTGCTCCTTCTGCCACGCCGTCGTCCCACGGGACGCACCCCTCTACGGGGGACGGCGATGGGACGCGGCGGGGGAGCGTGCGGTTCCCTTCACCGGGCGCGGGTTCGAAACGCGCGCGGGCTCGAAACGCGCGGGCGGTCACCGCGCCGCGCGCCCCCGGGAGATCAGTTGCCGTAGTCGGACATGGCGTCCAGCAGACGGGCGGAGGCCGACGGCACGATCACGCCGTGGATGAGTGCCGGGGACACCGGGCGGGCAGTGATCCGGGCGGGAGCCTCCCAGTGCGGGACCATGCGCGCGCAGTCGCCCCGCAGCTCCGCGAGGCCGGCGTCGAGCCCTTCGACGCCTCGGTAGCGCGCTTCGAAGCCGAGCGGAGTGTCGCCGTGGATCTGGAGGTTCGTCATAACGGAACCGTATGCATCGGAAGTCGGCGGAAAAAGCCCTACTATCGGGTAGTTTTGCCTGCTTCGAAGTCGAGGCTCCAGCGGGACCCCACCATCGGCCTGACGCCGACCCGGTAGCGTGAACTGTCAATCCCCCTCCTCGCAGGAGTGTGTCCTAGCCGTGCGTATCGCTGTCTCGGGCTCCATCGCCACCGATCACCTCATGACCTTCCCCGGCCGCTTCGCCGACCAGCTGGTCGCGGATCAGCTGCACACGGTCTCCCTCTCCTTCCTGGTCGACAACCTCGACGTACGCCGGGGCGGAGTGGGCGCGAACATCGCCTTCGGCATGGGCCAGCTCGGCTCCTCGCCGATCCTGGTCGGGGCCGCGGGCTCCGACTTCGACGAGTACCGGGCCTGGCTGGACCGGCACGGCGTCGACACCGAGTCCGTCCGGATCTCCGAGGTACTGCACACCGCGCGCTTCGTCTGCACCACGGACGCCGATCACAACCAGATCGGCTCCTTCTACACCGGTGCCATGAGCGAGGCCCGCCTCATCGAACTCAAGAAGGTCGCCGACCGGGTGGGCGGACTCGACCTCGTCCTGATCGGCGCGGACGACCCCGAGGGGATGCTCCGGCACACCGAGGAGTGCCGGACGCGCTCGATCCCCTTCGCGGCGGACTTCTCCCAGCAGATCGCCCGGATGAACGGCGACGAGATCCGGCTGCTCCTCGACGGGGCGACGTACCTCTTCTCGAACGAGTACGAGAAGGGGCTCATCGAGTCCAAGACCGGCTGGAGCGACGCCGAGATCCTCTCCAAGGTCGGCCACCGTGTGACGACCCTCGGGGCGCGCGGCGTGCGCATCGAGAGCGTCGGTGCGGACCCGGTCGAGGTCGGTGTCCCGGAGGAGACGGCGAAGGTCGACCCGACGGGGGTCGGCGACGCCTTCCGGGCGGGCTTCCTGTCGGGGCTGGCCTGGGGGGTCTCGCACGAGCGGGCGGCGCAGGTCGGATGCATGCTCGCCACGCTGGTCATCGAGACCAAGGGCACGCAGGAGTACCAGTTGCGTCGGTCGCACTTCCTGGACCGGTTCACGAAGGCGTACGGGCATGACGCCGCGACCGAAGTTCAGGGGCGTCTGGCTTAGGGCCGCTGCCCCGGGTTCCGAGTGGCTCGGGTGCTTTGTTCGTCCGCGGGCGCGTGGGGGCCGGCCGCGCAGTTCCCCGCGCCCCTAGGTACCTAGGGGCGCGGGGAACTGCGCGCGCAACCAACGACACGCCCGCAGTCGCCAACGAGCCGGATCACCCGAGCTCAGGCGCGCGCGCCGGGCAGCGCCGGGCAAGCGCCGCGCTAGCGGAGCACGCGGCGGACCACGTACGCCGTACCCCGGTCCGCCGGTTCCTCCCCCACGTACTCCTGCCCCCGCATCTCGCACCACGCCGGGATGTCCAGGCGCGCCGCCTCGTCGTCCGAGAGGACGCGGACCGTGCCGCCGAGGGGGACGTCGGTGATCACCTTCGCGAGCTCGATCACGGGGATCGGGCAGCGCTTGCCGAGGGCATCCACCAGGATGGAGTCGCGCCCGGCGGTCACGGCGGAAGCGGTGGCCGACGGAGCGCCCAGCTTCTCGCGGACCGCCGCGACCGTGCCGGGCAGAACCGCCAGGAAACGGTCCACGTCCTCCGCAGGCGTGCCCACGGGGAGCGACACCCGGACATTGCCCTCGCTCAGCACACCCATGGCCTTCAGTACATGGCTGGGCGTCAGCGTGCTGCTAGTGCAGGACGATCCGGACGAGACGGAGAACCCCGCGCGGTCCAGCTCGTGCAGCAGAGTCTCTCCGTCGACATAGAGACAGGAGAAGGTGAGCAGATGGGGGAGCCGGTCGACCGGGTCGCCCACCACCTCCACGTCCGGGACCAGTTCGGGCACCCGCGCGCGGATGCGGTCTGTCAGTTCCCTCAGCCGGGCCGACTCCGCGGCGGCCTCGGCCCGTACGGCACGCAGGGAGGCCGCCGCGGAGTCGGCC
>NZ_LIPP01000036.1 GCF_001418335.1 Streptomyces aurantiacus
CCCCTGCGCCGTGGCCGCCGACGAGGCAGCGGGGACCGACGGGGCGGCGGGCGCCGCGTAGGAGCCGCTCGGGAGTGCCGCCAGGGCGAGGGCCAGGGCGGTGGAGCAGAGTGCGGCCAGAATATTTCTGCCGCGTCGCTGCGCGAAGGTGCGCACGGTGTCAACCTCCGGTATCGGGTCGGGACATGCCGTCCGGCGGTCCGCCGGACAGCTCTACGAGCCTGCCAATCCCCTTCTGACGTGCACGGACGCGAGCCGTCACGAGGTCGCGTGGGCCGGTTTCCACCGGAGCTCCGGTGGTCTCGGAGCCAATTTGTTATGAGCCAGCATTGACAAAGTTTCGCTGTTGCTCATCAATATGTGACCACGGTGCCCCACTGGCAAGAGGTGCGGCGCAGATCTCTTCGAAGGGGAACCATGGGCGCCGACACCGCAGTTGCGCCACCGCAGAAGGGCGCCGGCTCCGATCCCGGTAAGGCCCGTGCGCCGGGCGGAGCACGCCGGAGCCGCGACGACCGCAAGGCCGCCTGGCTGTTCCTGGCGCCCGCGCTGATCGGCTTCGCGCTGTTCTACGCGTATCCGACACTGCGCGGGATCTACTACTCGTTCACCGACTACAACCTGCTCACCGACCCGGTCTTCACCGGAGCGGACAACTACCACCAGCTCATCGGTGACGAGCAGTTCTTCAACGCGCTCAAGGTCACCGGCTACTACGTCGTCCTCAACATCGGCTCGCAGACCGTGCTGGGGCTGCTGCTGGCGACACTCATGCACCGGCTGACCCGGTCGGTGGCACTGCGGGCGATCCTGCTGGTGCCCTGGCTGGTGCCCAACGTGACCGTCGGCCTGCTGTGGATGTGGATGCTGGACGCCAACCTCGGCTTCGTCAACCACATCCTCGACGCCCTCGGGCTCGGCACCACCGGCTTCTTCACCTCGCCCACCTGGGCGATGCCGACCGTGGCCGTGGTCAACACCTGGGCGTACACCGGCTACACGGCCCTGCTGCTCTACGCGGGGATGCTCCAGATCCCCCATCACCTCTACGAGAGCGCCTCGTTGGACGGCGCCGGCGAGTGGCGCATGTTCACCAGGATCACCCTGCCGCTGCTGCGGCCGGTCCTCGCCCTGGTCCTCGTGGTGTCGCTGATCGGCTCGTTCCAGATCTTCGACACGATCGCGGTGACCACCAAGGGCGGCCCGATCAGTTCGACCCGGGTCATCTACTTCTACATCTACGAGCAGGCGTTCACGAACTTCCACATGGGCTACGCCTCCGCCGTGGCCGTGGTACTCGCGGTGATCCTCGGCGTGCTGACCGCGGTGCAGATGCGTCTGCTGCGTGCCTCCCGCTCCGACCTGGCCTGAGGAGGCACACGATGACCCAGACCCCGACCCTGACCCCGACCGAGGACGCGCGCCGGAAGCCGTCCCCACGTACCAAGGGCCCCCGGCGGAGGATCACCCCCGGCCGGATCGCCGCCTGGACACTGCTCGGCGTCGCCCTGTTCGTGACCGTCTTCCCGTTCTACTGGATGATCCGCACCGCTCTGACGCCGGCGGCCGACATCTACTCCGACTCCACCGGCCTGATCCCGGAACACCCCACGATGATCAACTTCCTGCGGGTGCTCGGGCTGACCAGCCAGGCCGAGGCGCAGGCGGCCGGCGGCTCCGGCGCGCACGTGGACTTCCTGCGCTATCTGCTCAACTCCGTCGTCTACAGCGGCCTGATCGCCGTACTGCAGACGCTGTTCTGCGCGATGGCCGGCTACGCCTTCGCCCGGCTGCGCTTCCCCGGCCGGGACGCCGTCTTCGGGGTGCTGATCGCCGCGCTGATGGTGCCGCCGATCTTCACCGTGCTGCCCAACTTCGTCCTGGTGAAGAACCTCGACCTGCTCAACACCTTCGCCGGCATGGTCGCGCCGAGTGTGCTCATGACGCCGTTCGCGGTGTTCTTCCTGCGGCAGTTCTTCCTGTCCATCCCCCGGGACGTGGAGGAGGCGGCCACCCTGGACGGCGTCGGCTCCTGGGGCATCTTCTGGCGGATCGTCATGCCGATGAGCCGCGGCCCGCTCATCACCATCGGGCTCACCACCACGGTGTGGTCGTGGAAGGACTACCTGTGGCCGCTGCTGACCGGCCGTGAGGAGGAGACCCGCGTCCTGACGGTGGCGCTCGGCATCTTCCAGCAGCAGTCGCCCAACGCCCAGCCCGACTGGACCGGCCTGATGGCCGGCTCGGCGCTCTCCGTCCTGCCCGTCCTCGTCCTGCTGATCGTCCTCGGCCGCCGCCTGGTCGAGTCGCTCAACTTCACCGGAATCAAGTAACGCCTGCTTGCACCGCTCCGGCCGCTCCCGCCTCACCGGCGTCAGCCAGCCATCACGCCATGCTCTCCGTATCTGCCAAAGAGGTCCCGCGATGAGTTCCAAGCACCTGCGCCTCGGCGCCGCCCTGCTGTGCCTGTCCGCCACCACCACTCTCGTCTCCTGCGGCAACTCCGACGACGACGCCGCCGGAGGAAGGACGACCCTCAACTACTGGCTGTGGGACGACAAGCAGATGCCCGCCTACCAGGAATGCGCGACCGCCTTCGAGAAGGCCAATCCCGACATCACCGTCAAGATCACACAGACCGCGTGGGGCCAGTACTGGCAGAACCTCACCACGCAGCTCACCTCCGGTGAGGCCCCGGACGTATGGACCGACCAGGCGTCCTACTATCCGCAGTTCGCCACCAGCAACCAACTCCTCGACCTCCAGCCCCTGGTGGACCGCGACAAGGTGGACCTGTCCGCCTACCAGGCGGGACTGGCCGACATCTGGGTCAAGGACGGCAAGCGCTACGGACTGCCCAAGGACTGGGACACCATGGCGCTGACCTACAACACCGCACAGCTCAAGAAGCAGGGCGTGGACGCCGCCGAGCTGGACAAGCTGACCTGGAACCCCACCGACGGCGGCACGTTCGAGGAGACCATCGCGAAGGCCACCGTCGACACCGAGGGCCGTAACGGACTCGACCCCGACTTCGACAAGAACCACGTGAAGACCTACGGCTTCCTGGCCGAGTGGGCCGACGGCTCCCAGGGCCAGAACGGCTGGGGGGACCTGGCCGCCGCCAACGGCTTCACCTACGTCGACAAGAACCCGTGGGGCACGCACTACACCTACGACGACCCCAAGCTCGCCGAGACGATCGCCTGGTTCAAGCGACTCATCGACAAGGGGTACGCGCCCCGCTTCGACAAGCAGTCGTCCGTCGCCAACTCCGAGCTGCTCATCGCGGGCAAGGGCGCGATGATGGTCTCCGGTTCCTGGACCATCTCCACCTTCACCAACCCCAAGAACCAGCAGAAGTTCGCCTTCGCGCCGCTGCCGACGGGGCCGAACGGCCGCAAGAGCCCCATCAACGGACTCTCCGACGCCATCTGGGCCGGCACCAAGCACCCGGACCAGGCGTGGAAGTGGGTCAAGTTCCTCGCCTCGGCCAACTGCCAGAACCTCGTCGCCGAGCGGGCCGTCGTCTTCCCGGCGCTCAAGTCCGCGACCCGGAAGGCGCTCGCCGCGCACCAGGCCAAGGGCGACGACGTCACCGCCTTCACCGACGTGGCCGCGGCCAAGGGCGAGACCTTCCAACTGCCGGTCACCGAGCACGGCACCGAGATCAACCCCATGGTCCAGGACGCCATTCAGTCGGTGATCCTCGGCAGGGACAAGCCCGAGGCCGCGCTCAAGTCGGTCAACGACAAGGTCAACGACCTGTTCAAGTAGCCGCCCCACAGGCTGCTCATCTTTCCCAGGACGCAAGGAGATCCATGGCCCAGCTCGCAGACCTCGGCGGACGCGCCCTCGCCCTCGAACTCGAAGGCGACAGCCCGCCCCAGGTCGTCGACGGCGGACTGCTGCTGCCCCCCGGCCGTGTGGCCGTCCTGCACGGCCTCGGTGACGCGCTGTTCTATCGCCACGGGCACAACTCCTGGAGCCCCTGCGGATGGCGTCGCCTCTCCGACGCCCCGCTGCGGATCGCGAGCGCCGAGCGTCGTCTCACCGCCGACGACACCGTCTGGGACGACCCCGCCCGTCACCACTCCTCCGCCGTCGCCGCCCTTCAGGGAGCCGACGGGCAGGTGCTGCTGCTCGGCGCGCTCGGCCCGGACATCCCGCGCCTGTCGGCGGACCGGGACACGCTCACCGGCTGGTCCGAGGGCGGGGAAGCACCGTGGTTCCTCGCTCTCGGCGGCGAACAGGAGGTCTTCGCCGCCTACACCCGCCACCTCGCCGCCCGCCTGGGCCACAGCGACAAGCGGGCCGGCAACGTGTGGTGCAGCTGGTACGCGTACTACGAGAACATCACCGAACAACAGCTCACCAAGGACATCACCGCCCTGCGCGGCCTGCCCTTCGACGTCGTCCAGGTCGACGACGGCTGGGAACAGGCCGTGGGCGACTGGGAACCGAACGCCAAGTTCCCCTCCGGGATGAAGGCGTTGGCCGACCGGATCACGGACGCCGGGCTGCGCCCCGGACTGTGGATCGCCCCGTTCATCGTCCATCCGCGGTCCCGCACCGCACGGCAGCGCCCCGAACTGCTGCTGCGCGACGACCGGGGCGAACCGGTGGTCGCCGGACACAACTGGGGCACCGGCTACTGGACTCTCGACCTCACCACGACCGCCGCGCAGGAGCATCTGCGCGAGACCGTCCACCGGGTGAGCCGCCAATGGGGATTCACCTATCTCAAGCTCGACTTCATCGGCGCCGGCACCGTCCCCGGCGTACGCGCCGAGGAGATCGGCCGCGAACAGGCGTACCGGCTCGGGCTGCGCATCGTCCGTGAGGAAGCGGGCCCTGACGCCTACCTGCTGGGCAGCGGCGCACCGCTGCTGCCCTCCCTCGGGCTGATCGACGGCATCCGCAGCGGCCCCGACGTCGCCCCGCTGTGGGAGCACTACGCCACCGAGGACCCGTCCGACGCCCTGGCCCGCAACGCCGTCGTCAACACCCTGCACCGCCTGTGGCAGTCACCGCTGCTGGAGGTCGACCCCGATGTCGTCTACTTCCGCAGCCGCCTCAACCTGCTCACCGAGGAACAGCAGCAGTGGCTGCGCGACCTCGCCGACATCTGCGGCTTCCGGGCCGTCTCCGATCCGCCCGGCTGGCTGCACCCCGACGAACTGGAGGACATGACCGCCTACTTGGCCGCACGCCCCGAGGTGCACAGGCTGAGCCGCTACCGCTTCACACTCGACGGCCGCGAGGTCGACTTCGCCCCGGCGGTCGATCCAGGGACGGAGCAGCGCTATCCCATCGCCTGACGTCCGTCCGTCGGCGCGGTCACCGGCATGAATTAGTAAACTGCTCAGCATTATCCAGCGGCGGGGACCCGCCCCCTTCCAGGGAGCACACCACATGGCGACGACCGGAACGGACCTGTCCCGGATGCGCGAGATGAACCAGCTGTCCATCGTGTGGGCGCTACGCGGCAACCAGCCCTCGACGGTCACTGAGCTCGCGGGCCGGGCGGGCCTGTCCCGGCCGGCCGTCGACGTCCTGGTGCAGACCCTGGTCGCCGACGGCTGGGCCGAGGTGGAGGAACCGGGCGCCAACAGCGTGGTGGGGCGCCCGGCCCGCCGCTTCCGCTTCCGCGCCGACGCCGGTCATGTGCTCGGCATCGACATCGGCGTCCACAAGATCCTCGTCATGCTCAGCGACCTGGAGGGCAATCTCGTCCACACCCTGCGCCGCCCGGCCGACCCCGAAGCGGACCCGAGGACACGACTCGCGGCCGTGGACCGCGCGATCGACGAGGTACTGCGGAGGGCCGGTATGACACCCGCCGACATCTGGGCGGTCACCCTCGGTGTGACCGGTCCCGTCGACGCAAGCGGGCGCACCATCATCTCGACCCCGCTGCCCGGCTGGACCGCCGCGGACCCCGTCGCTCACCTCGCCGCCCGGTTCCCCTGCCCGATCCAGGTCGAGAACGACTGCAAACTCGCCGCCGTGGCCGAGCGCTGGAAAGGAGTCGCATCGGACGCCGACGACATCGTCTTCCTCCTCGCGGGACTGCGCACCGGCGCCGGACTGATCCTGGACGGCACCCTGCGCCGCGGTCACGGCGGCGCCGCGGGAGAGATCGGCGCCCTCAAGGCCGTGCGGTGGCTCAGCGCACCCGGCCACCTGGAGAACTGCCCCGGTATCCCCGCCACGGCGGCACCGGGAGAGGCCGCGGCCTGGGTGTTCCAGGCCGCCCGGGACGGCGACCGGCAGGCGAAGACCGCCGTCCGCCGCTACACCCGGGACCTCGCCGTCGGAGTCGCCGCCCTGGTCCTCGCCCTGGACCCCCAGGTCGTCGTCTACGGCGGTGGCTTCTCCCGGTCCGCCGACGTCGTCCTGGAGCCACTGCGCCAGGAACTCACCAAACACTGCCTGCGCCTGCCGGAACTGCGCGCGTCGACCCTCGGCGACGAGAGCGTGGCCCTGGGCGCCGTACGCCTCGCCCTCGACGAGGTCGACAGCCGCCTGCTCAGCGACGGACTGGCGGCGCCGACGGCACCGACGGCGTGAGACCTCTCGTCGCGACGAACCGAACTCAACGAACCAGATGCAACGAACCAGACTCAGTTGAACTGAACTGAACTGAGTCGAACTGAACTGAAGGGACGGGTACATGGGCGACCATGCCCAGACACCGGCTGCCGAACTGCGCATCGGAGTAGTGGGGATCGGCCAGCGCGCCCCCATGGCCACGCTGGCGAACCGGCCGGGCGTCGCCCGGGTCGTGTCCTGCGCCGACCCTGACTCCAGGGGGCAGGACGACGCCAGGCGCCTGTTCGGAGCGGACGTCGCGGTGCACGAGCGGTACGAGGACATGCTCGACGACGACCTGGACGCGGTGTTCGTCCTCACCCCCGACCATCTGCACACAGGAGCCGTGCTGTTCTTCCTCGATGCCGAGATCGCCGTGTTCGTGGAGAAACCCCTCGCGATCACCGTCGAGGACTGCGACACCCTGCTCGACGCCGCCTTCCGCACCCGCACCCGTCTGTTCGTCGGCCACAACCTGCGCCACCTGCCGGTAGTGCGACGCATGCGTGAGCTGATCGACCAGGGTGTGATCGGCAGTGTGCGTTCCATCTGGTGCCGGCACTTCGTCGGTCACGGCGGGGACTTCTACTTCAAGGACTGGCACGCAGAGCGGGCCCACACCAACGGCCTGCTGCTGCAGAAGGGCGCACACGACCTCGACGTGATCCACTGGCTGGCCGGCGGCTACACACGTGACGTCGTCGCCCACGGCACACTCGCCGTGTACGGCGACAATCCGCGCCGCTCCGCGCGGAGTCCCGCACCCGGGGGGGAGCGGATGCCCGACTGGTACGACCCGGACGTCTGGCCACCGTCGGCCCTGCGCGACCTCAACCCCGTCGTCGACGTCGAAGACCTCAGCATGATGCTCGGCCGCCTGGACAACGGAGTGCTCACCAGCTATCAGCAGTGCCACTTCACCCCCGACTACTGGCGCAACTACACCGTCATCGGCGACGAGGGCCGCCTGGAGAACTTCGGCGACGGTATCGACGGCGACGCCGCCACCGTCAAGGTGTGGAACCGGCGACGCTCCGGCTACCGTCAGGACGCCGACCTCTGCCTCCCCATTCCCGTGCAGGACGACGGCCTGCACGGCGGCGCCGACCAGGCGCTGGTCGACGAATTCCTCCGCTTCGCCGCCACCGGAGGCCCCACCGAGACCTCCCCGATGGCCGCCCGCGAGGCAGTGGCCTGCGCGGCGGCGGCGACGACCTCACTGCGTGCGAACGGCACACCGGTCGCCGTACCCGAACCCGCGCCGGAACTCGTCGACTACTTCGCCAACCACCAGACTCTTCCGGTGGCCGGCGACGTCACCGCCTGACGGACACACATGACCAGCGCTGAGGTCAGTCCGTGTAGACCTCGGCGCGGTCCACACTCACGAACGCCGCTCCGGACGCGGAGTTGCGTTCCCCGGTGACCCGGATCTGCACGGTGTGCGCGCCGTACGGCAGGCGTGGGCTGAGGTACTGAAGCGTCTCGCCGGTGCGGAGGGCGCCGTAGAAGTCGACGCGTTGTTCGGCGCCCCCGTCGACACGGATGCCCGCGATGCCGTTGCCGGTGTCCTCGACCGACAACAGCGCGAGCCTGGTGCCGGTGAAACTGATCGTCGCGGTGCTGCCGGCCTGGTCGCTCCAGTGGTCGTCGCTCCAGAAGCACTGGGCGGCGCAGCCCGTGCCCGAGTTCCAGGAACCCTGGTACGTCACCGTGCCGTTGCCGCTGGACCGGCCGTCGTCGTTGATCCAGTGGTTGCCGGACCCGGGGTCACCGGCGGGCAGGTTCTGGGTGGCGCCCAGTGCGAGCGGCGTGCCGAGGTCCGGGCTGCCGTCGGCCTTCCAGCCGATCTTCTGGGCGCGGGTCGTACGGTTGGTGTACGTGAATTCCGTGGTGGTCTTGGCGTGGTAGATGATCCAGTCCTCCGTGCCGTCGGGGGAGCGGAAGAAGGCGTGGTGGCCGGGACCGAACACACCCCTGGCGTCGTTGCGTGAGAAGACGGCCCCGCTGTGCTGGGTCCAGTTGCCGGGCACCAGCGGGTCGGCCCCGTCGGGGAGCGACATCGTCCACACCTGGTAGTCGGGCTTGCCGGTGTCGCATGCCGAGTACGTCATCCACGTACGGCCGTTGCGGTTCAGGAACTCCGGGCCCTCACGGACCTCCGGGCAGCCGCCGGCCCCGTTGAGTGCCACGGCGTTGCCGGAGACGGTGTAGGGGTTCGACATGGGCGCGATGTTCAGGCCGTTGTGCTGATAGGCGTTGATGCCGCTGTAGGCGAGGTACAGCCTGCCGTTGTGCTGGAGGATGCCTGGGTCGATGGCGAAGTCGTTCGTGTGGTTGGGCGGGGTGAGCTTCGCCTTGAAGTGGTACGGCCCGGCCGGGTTGTCACCGGCCGACTCCAGGACGTACAGCCGGTGGTGGTCGTCCACTCCGTCATCGGCCGTGTAGTACATGTACCAGCGGCTGTCGAAGCGGTAGAACTCGGCTGCCCAGATGTGCTGATTGCGCGAGGCGTCGGTGTCCGTCCACACCGTGATCGGCTCGGCGTCGAGCAGGGTGCTCAGTGACGGCGAGCGCCACATCTTGATGCTGCCGCCCTGTGTGGTGGTGAGGTGGTAGGCGCCGTTCGCGTACGTCATGAACGGGTCCGGGCCTGTGTTGAGCGGATTGCGGAAGGTCCCGGATGCCGCTGCTGTTGTCGGTGTCGCGGACGTGGCCTGCGGCGCACAGAGCAGGCCGACCAGCAGGGCGAACAGGGTGGTCATCAAGGTGGCGACGGACCGAGCGCGCATCAACTGCTCCCAATGTCTCTTGAGGTGCCTTGTGTGTGTGGGGGGGGGAGGGAGGTGGACAGCACGACATGAGCTGGTGGTCACCCATGGCACCACGGTGATTACATCGATGTAAAGAGCGGCGTGGCGAGCGATTCCGACGTGCCTACTGTTCGCCCAACTTCGTCGCGCCGTGGTCCACCTCGGCGCCCGAGCGTCGTACGCCGGTGAAGCGAGTGGGCCGGAAGGCGCCGAGGAGGGCCTGTTCCTGATCGGTCGTGATCTCGGTCGCGGCCAGCCGCCCCAGAATCGGCGCGAGGGTGACGCCGCTGTGCGAGACGAGGCAGTAGACGCGGGAGTGTCCGGCGGCGTAACCGGCGATGGTGTGGCCGTCCGCCGGCAGTGATCTCAGACCGACCCGCAGGTCGATGTCCGGTGCCGGGACCGGCTCGGGCAGCAGCGCGGAGAACCGGCGGGCGAGAGTGCTCGCGATGTCGCCGCCGGCGGACGGCGGGTCCGCCGGATCGACCTCCGCGTTCAGGTCGAGCGCCTGCACGACCGCGCGACCGCCGCCCGCCGGGCGGACGTTGAGGCCGGGACTGTGGATCACGCAGCGCAGGTCGAGTCCCGGGAGGCCGACGTATCCGAGCAGACCGACCGTCGGTGAGCCGCGGCGGGAGTCCGTCACCATGGGGACGTCGATCCCCGCCCGCGCGGCGAGTTGTCGGGTCCAGCGGCCTGCCGCCAGGACGACTCGGTCGCCCCTGCGGACCGTGCCGTCGGCCAGGGTGACGGACACGCGGTCGGGTGTCTCCTCGATCTCCACGACCTCGCCGATCACGTACGCGGCTCCGTGGCGCTCGGCATCCGCCAGCAGGTTGCGCACGAAGAGGTCGGGCAGCACGTACCCCTCGCCGGGGAAGTGCGCGAGGGACGTGATGGTCGCCGGAATCCGCAGGTCACCCGCGATCCGCGTGGCTTCGCCCGACGTGACCCGGTGCGTGGGGTAACCGAGGGACCGCAGTCGGGCCACGTTGTCGGCGAGCCACTGCTCGTTCGCGGCGTCCGCCCACTGCAACGCTCCGCTGGGGAAGTACGCCGCCGCACCGGGCAGTTGTCGGGCGAGCCTCGCATGCTCTTCCATCCCCGCGAGGCCGAGCCGGTGGTAGTCGGGGTCGAGCCTGCGGTACGAGTTGGTCCAGGCGAAGGTGGTCCCGCTCGTACCCGTGCCGGCGCCCCGCTGGTCGAGAAGGAGTACGTCTTCGCCGGCGAGGGCGAGCTGCCGCGCGACGCTCACGCCGAGCACTCCGGCACCGATGACGATGACCTTCATTGGCTGCGTGGCTCCCTCCGGCAGCGGGGCACGCTGCCCGTGTGGCGGGCCGGCAGCTCCGGGAAGAACGGGCGCCGGCACCCGATGCGGCCCGACCATGCCATGGGAACGACGGACCGTCACCCCCCTTCGGTCCGAGCCCGGCCGTCCGAGCAGGCCCTCCCGGGCTGCACCGAGAGCGCGGTGCCCGTGCGGTCAGCCGGCGGCCAGCGAGCCCAGTACCGTGGCGGCCAGCGCGGCACGTGCGACCATGCCGGACACCGAGGTGTTCTCCGAGCGGGCGTGCGCGCCCGAGCCGACCGCCCCGATGCCGTCCAGGACCGGTGTGCCCGCGGCCACGACGAAGTTCCCGTCGCTCGCCCCGCCGACGGACACCTCCCGCAGCTCCTCTCCCAGCAGTGCCGCGCACCGGCGGGCCAACTCCGCGAGCGCCGCGACCTGTTCGGTCCGCTCGAAGACGGGACGGTTCCAGTCCCCGGTGACCTCGACGCGGGTCCGCGGATCCACCGGGCGCAGGGCGGCCAGGGCGTCGGTGACGCGCTTCTGCTCGGCCGCGGAGGCGACGCGTACGTCGATGCGGCCGACGGCACGTCCCGCGGTGACGTTGCTCCGGGTGCCGCCCTCCACCACGCCCACGTTGAGCGAGGTGCCCGCGTCCGGGTCGCGCAGTTGGGCCAGGCGCAGGATCTGGTGGGCGAGTTCGTCCACCGCGCTCGCCCCGGCGGTGGGGTCGAGTCCCGCGTGGGCCTCGCTGCCGGTGACCGTGACGGTGAACAGTCCCACACCCTTGCGGGCCGTCTTGATCGCGCCGTCGGCGGCCGCCTCGAAGACCATGGCGAGCCTGCTGCCGTGGGACTCCGCGACGACGGCCTCGTGGGAGGCGAGGCTGCCGGTCTCCTCGTCGCCGTTCAGCATCAGTGTGCAGGCCGGCCGGGGCAGGCCCAGGGTGTCGAGGGCGCGCAGGGCCCACACCGCCTGCACGAGACCGGCCTTCATGTCGAAGACGCCGGGCCCGCTGATGTGGTCGCCGTCCCGCGTGAAGGGCCAGGTGTCGAGGGTGCCGGTCGGCCAGACGGTGTCGTAGTGGCCGAGGAGCAGGACCGGCCGGCCGTCGTCGGCGGACGCGTTGCGGGCCGGGTAGCGGCGGACGAGGATGTCCCCCGCCTGCTCGCGGGGGAGGGTCTCCTCGGCGTCCGGCGCGCCCAGGCGCCGGTCGAGCCACTCGCGCAGCCAGCCGAGACAGGCGTCGAGGTCGTCCGGATCGTCGCTGGCACTGCCCTGGGAGGTGTACGCGTCGAGGTCGGCGACCATGTCCTCACGGTGCTCGTCGAGCCAGTCCCGGACCGCCGCGGCCTGGTCCGCTTCCGGCAGATGTCCGGGCACCGGGGCCTCTTCCGTGTCCGGCAGGACTCCGGGCACCGCTGGTCCGGCGAGCCGGTCCAGTTCCGCCAGCCGTGTCTCCGACATCCGGTGCGCGGCGCCCTCCAGTTCGCGCAGGCCGGCCATGACCGTGCGCAGGAGCGGCGCGGGCAGTCCTTCGCGGGCCGCGTGGCCGAGGACGTCGGCGTAGTGGGTGGTGACCTCCACGGGCCGATGGCGTACGGCGAGGTCGCGCCAGATCCCGCTGCGGTCCTTCGTCTGCGTGCGCAGCCACGCGGTGAGGCGGTCGAAGGCGGCGTCGCGGTCCGCCGGGTCGGCTCCCCGCCGGAACGGGTGGGGGTCGAAGGCGTCGAAGGCCTCCAGGGTGACGCCGAGCCGGTCGGAGACGGCGAAGATCTCACCGGTCAGCGCGGCCATGGCGGGCCGGTGCCGGTCGATGAGGTCGGCCATGGGGGCGTCGGCGAGGGCCGTGGCGGCGAGCATCGCGCCGAAGCCGGCCTTGGCCCAGAGGTACCCCTCCACGTTGTCGCAGGCCACGGCCGGACCCCAGCTCTGCAGGTCGGCGACGAGTGCGCCGACGCGCGGGCTGACCGGCGCCCCGTCGGGCTCGCCGACGACGACGGCGCCGGCGCCGCCGTCCAGGACGACGCCCGGTTCGACGACGTCGGCGAAGATGTTCACGAACGCGGCGACGGTGCGGTGGGCGCCCACGTGCTCGGCGATCAGGGCCTCGTTGAAGCCGTTCTGGAAGGAGGCGACATAGCCGTCCGGGTCCAGGTGGGGCGCGATCCATGCGGCCGCGGTGGCCGTGGCCTGCGCCTTCACGGCCAGCAGGACCCGTCCGAGGGTGCCGGAGAACTCGTCCGGGGTGGTGGCCGTGACGGGCACGGCGGTACGGGTGTCGCCGTGCGCGACGACGAGTCCGCCCGCGCGGATCGCGGCCACGTGGGCGGGGTCGGTGTCGACGACGGTGACCGGGTGGCCGGCGCGCGCCAGGGCGAAGGCGAGCGTGCCGCCGATCGCGCCCCCGCCGACGACGGTGTAGGCGGCCCGCTGCGGGGAGGGGTCGGTCATGGGGTGGGTCCTTCCGTGGTGGCGGCCGAGGCCGCGAGCGGGGTGGCACGGGTGTCGCCGGGCTGCCAGATGCGGGGCAGGTGCAGTGCGCCCGTACTGGACCCGCCGTCCACCCGCAGGACCTCCCCGGTGATCCAGGAGGCGTCCGGGCCCGCGATCCAGCACACCGCGCGGGCGATGTCCCGCGGACTGCCGGGGCGGCCCAGCGGGTTGGCGCCGATGGCCGCGGCGTACTCGGCGGAGACGGGGTTGCAGTCGCTGGACACCTGGACGAACCCGGGGCTCACCGCGTTGACGCGGATGCCGTGCTCACCCAGTTCCAGGGCTGCGGCGCGGGTGGCCATCTCCAGGGCCGCCTTGGAACTCGCGTACGGGCCGCCGCCGGGGCGGGACCGCAGCGCCGAACCGGAGGAGATGTTGACGACCGCGCCGGGCCGCCCGCCCGCCACGGCGAGCCGGGCGAACGCGGCGGTCGTGAGCACCGGAGCGCGCAGGTTGACGGCGAACAGCCGGTCCCAGGCGCGGGCGTCGACCTCGGCCATGTCCAGGGACGGATAGACACCGGCCGCGTTGACCAGGACGTCCACGGGGCCGCGAGCCGCCCAGGCCTCCTCGACCAGGGCGGCGGGCGCGTCCGGTTCTGCGAGGTCCGCGGCATGCGCCGCCGCTCCGCCGCCCAGCCGTGCCGCGGTCCGTTCCAGTGCCTCGGGATCGCGGTCGGAGAGAGTGAGCAGCGCACCCTGAGCGGCGAACTCCTCGGCCACCGCTCCGCCGATACCGCCCGCGGCACCGGTGACGAGTACGTGCGCCATCAGTCGAACTCCTTGTCCTTGGTCTCCGGCATCGTGAGGTAGACGACGAGGGAGACGAGCGCCGCGCCGGACACGTAGATCCACAGCAGGTCGCTGTGGCCGCTCTCGTGCAGCCAGGTGGTGAGATAGGGCGCCGTGCCGCCGAACACGGCCACCGCCAGGGCGTAGGGCAGGGCGATGCCGGTGGCGCGTACCTCCGCCGGGAACTGCTCCGCCATGATGACGGCACAGTTGGCCGAGTAGCCGAGGATCAGCAGCATTCCGACGAGCTGTACCAGGAACAGGCTGAGGAAGCTGCCGCTGAGCAGGTGCAGCAGGGGCCAGGCCAGGACGACGAAGCCGCCGGCGAAGGCCGCCATGGTCGGCTTGCGCCCGACCCGGTCGGAGAGCAGCCCGGCGAACGGCAGCGCGACGACGAAGACGACCAGGCACAGCGTCTGCGACAGCAGGGCGGTTCTCAGTGGGATGCCGGTGGTCAGATTCGCGTACGTGGGCAGGTAGTTGACCCAGATGTAGTAGGTCAGGGTGCCCGCGATCGTGATGCCGGCGACGCGCAGGGTCGCCGCGGGGTGTTCGACGAACATCGTCTTGACGGGGTTGGTACGGGTACGGCCCGCGCCCTGGGCCTGGGTGAAGGACTCGGTGTCCGCGACGGAGACCCGCAGCCACAGACCGACCAGGCCGAGGAGGCCGCCGAAGACGAACGCGGCACGCCAGCCCCAGGAGTGCACGGCGTCGTCGCTCAGCACCGAGGTGGTGAGGGTGCCCAGGAGGGAGGCGATGAGGACGCCGCCCGCGACCGACACCTGCTGCCACGACCCGGCGAACGCGCGCCTGCCGCGGGCGGCCGACTCCACGAGGAAGGCGGAGGACGAGCCGAATTCGCCTCCCGCGGAGAAGCCCTGCACGAGCCGGGCGAGGAGCAGCAGGAGCGGCGACAGGACGCCGATGGCCTCGTAGTTCGGAGTGATCGCGATCAGGAAGCCGGCGCCCGCCATGAGGGCGACCGTGAGCGTCATGCCCTTCTTGCGTCCGCGGCGGTCGGCGTAGGCGCCGAGCACGGCGGCGCCGACCGGGCGCATCACGAAGCCGACCGCGAACACGGCGAGCGTGGACAGCAGGGCCACCGCTCCGTCGCCCTTGGGGAAGAACTCGTCGGCGATGATCTTGGCGAAGATGGAGTACAGGGCCCAGTCGACCCATTCGACGGTGTTGCCGATGGTGCCGGCGACGATGGCCTTGCGCTGGGCGCCGCTCAGTCTGCCGGGGGCGGCGGGGCCGCCGTCCTTGTGCAGGGAGCCGGCGGGTGCGGCGGATCCGGTGTTCATGGCGTCTGCTCCGGGGCTTCGGGGACGGAACGGGCGGTGGTCCGGCCGGCCGGCACGGCGCGGGCCGTGTCGGCGAGCTGGGCGTGCGTGGCGTACCAGACGCCGGAGTGGGCGGCGATGTGGTCGAGGAGTCCGCGCAGCGCCACCAGGCGCGAGCGGTGGCCGATGACGTGCGGGTGCAGGGTGAGCTGGAAGACACCGCCGTCCCGGTACGCGGCGTCGAATTCGTCGGTCCAGATCTCCAGCACGTCACGCGGGCGGCTGTGCGGGCGCACGGAGCCGTAGCGGTCCATCGTGAAGTACGGGGCGTCGTCCCGGATCCAGTCCACCGGGATCTCGACCAGACCGGTGGGCCTGCCGTCGGCGACGATCTCGTAGGGCTCGTCGTCGGCCATCAGCGAGGAGTCGTAGGCGAAGCCGAGTTCGAGCATGATGTCGAGCGTGGAGTCCGAGAAGTCCCAGGACGGCGTGCGGATTCCGACGGGCCGCTGCCCGGTCAGGGTGTCGAGGGTGTCGAGGGCGCGTGCGGTCAGCTCCCGCTCGTCGTCGCGGCCGAGCAGCATGTTGCGCTCGTGGATCCAGCCGTGGACGGCCAGTTCGTGCCCGTCACGGGTGTACGCGCGCGCCTCCTCGGGGTGGACCAGGGCGGAGACCGCCGGCATGAAGAACGTCGCGGGCACGCCGTGCCGGGCGAGGAGGTCCAGGATCCGGGGTGCGCCGACGCGGGCCCCGTACTCGCCCTGGGCGAGGCGGCCGGGGCTGGTCTCGCCGTCGCGCAGCGGGATCGTCTCGTGGTCGGAGTCGAAGGACAGGGCGACCGCGACCCGGGCGCCGCCGGGCCAGCGGTCGGGGACCAGCCGGCGTCCGGCACGCACGGCGTCGAGGTGACCGCGCCAGGTCTGTTCGGTCCAGCGCCAGCTCTCGGCGGGCAGGCCGGAGTCGTCTGTGGGCATGGTGACTCCACGGGGGTCGGGGACGGTACGAAGGAAGAGGGAGGAGAAAGAGAGGGGGGAGGTATGGGGAAGCGCGACCGGACGGACACCCGTTCAGGTGGGGCGGACCATCCGGTGCCAGGAGTACTTCATGGTGACGAGGTGCAGCGTCACGTCGGAGGCGAGCAGTCCCGGCAGCGCTCCGATGACGTCGCTGGTGTAGTGGAAGAGGTCGGCACGGCGGGGCAGCACCATGTGCCCGACGAGGTTGAAGCGCCCGGTCGCCGCGCTGAGGAACTTCGTTCCCGGATGCCGGGCGAGCTGCCGTCCCGCGGCGTCGAGCCGGTCGGGCTCGATCGACAGCCAGACCATGAACTCGGCGTCGTACCCGAGCAGTGCCGGTTCGACGAGCGTGCGGAACTGCAGGACACCGCGGGAGATGAGCCGGTCCATGGCCCGCGCGACGCTGGACTCGGTGTGCCCCAGACTCCGGGCCAGGGCGCTGACCTGGGTGCGGCCGTCCTGCTTGAGCGCCGCGACGACCGCCTGCTCCAGGGCGGTGAGCGCTTGTGGCGTCACGTCCCAGTCGGCGCGGTCGCAGGAGGACGCCAGGGAGTCGGGCCGCAGGTCGGCAGCCGCCTCGGCGGGCAGCAGCCCGGTGTCCCACATCGACGCGGAGGTGAACGCGCGGATGACCGGTACGGCCTCGGTGCTGGTGATGAGGTCGGCCGCGGGCAGGTCGGTGAAGAGCATCCGCATCATCTCCTCGTTGTCCCGGGCGACGAAGTCGACGACGAGATCGGCGGAGCCGGTGACGACGGCCACGAAACGCACGTCCGGACTGGCGGTGAGCCGGTCCGCGGCCTCCAGACCACGACCGGGTCTGGCCTGTACCCGGACGAGCATGGAGGATCCCTCCCGCGTCCGGTCCAGCTCCAGGGTGCCGACGACCCGCAGCAGGCCCCGCTCGCGCAGGGCACGGTAGCGCCGCTGGGCGGTCGTCTCGCTGGCGCCCACCCACCGCGCCACGGCGCTCCACGGGGCACGACCGTTGAGCTGGAGCGCGGCGATGATGCGCCGGTCCAGTTCGTCGATGCTCTCCACGGGAGCCGGCTGGTTCATGACGCCGACGCTAATGAGCACCGGGGTCCTCGTCAATGAAGGAATCCTGCATCACCGCTGGTCAAGGCTGTGTCATCCAGCACCCGTGGCGTTACGGAGGGGTAAAGAACGCAGTTGGGGCCCGCCGCCGCGCATGGCTGGAAAGGTGACGGATTACGCCACGTGCCTGTCCGAAAAAGTTCACACCTGCCGGGTCGGCACCACAGCACGGGCCAGCGCGGACGCCGCCGCCTGCCGTCGTCCGCGCGACGGCGGGCGGCCGGCGGGTCGCCGGGCCCGGCCGCACGGTCGTCAGCGCCCCCGGCGCGAAAGCCAGGCGGCGGCGAGGGCGCCGGAGACGTTGTGCCAGACGGAGAAGACCGCGGCGGGCAGCGCGGCCAGCGGGCTGAAGTGGGCGGTGGCCAGCGAGGCCGCGAGGCCCGAGTTCTGCATGCCGACCTCGAAGGCCATGGCACGGCTCGCCGGCTCGCCAAGCCCGGTGAGCCGCCCCGCGCCGTAGCCCAATACCAGACCGAGGCCGTTGTGGAGCACGACGGCGACGAAGACCAGCAGCGCGGCCGACTTGATGGCGTCGGCGCTGCCCGCCACGACCACGGTCACGATCACGCCGATGGTCACGGCGGACAGCCAGGGCAGCAGCGGCAGGGCCCGCTGCACGTAGCGGCCCGCCAGGAGCCGTACGGCGAGACCCGCGAGGACCGGCAGCAGCACCGTCTTGAGAATGTCGGTGACCATGGAACCGGTGTCGACGGGCAGGTACTCGCCCGCCAGCAGCAGCGTCAGCGGCGGGGTGACCAGCGGGGCGACGAGCGTGGAGACGGTGGCCACGGAGACGGACAGCGCGACGTCACCGCGCGCCAGGTACGTCACCACGTTGGAGGCGGTGCCGCTGGGTGCGCAGCCGACGAGGATGACGCCCGCGGCGAGCTGCGGCGGGAGCTGCAGCAGGTGGGCGATGGCCCAGCCGAGGCCCGGCATGATGACGTAGTGCGCGACCAGCCCGAGGGCCACCGCCCAGGGCCGTCTGGCGACACCTCGGAAGTCCTGCGGGGTCATCGTGATGCCCATGCAGAACATCACGACCCCCAGCAGATACGGGACCGACTCGCCCCAGCCGGTGAAGCTGCCCGGGAACAGCAGGCCTATGGCGCCTGCGAGGAGGACGAGGACGGGGAAGATGGCGACGGCGCGGCGCGCGGAGCGGTCGCCTGCGGTGTCGTTGCCCTGGTGTTCGGGTCGTTCGGTACTCACTGTGCGAGACAACGCCTGGTCAGGACCCTGACGCAAGGCTGTCTCGCGATGTGATCACCGCGCCGCCGGAAGCGTGCGGCCGAGGCGCGCGAGCGGGGACAGCGCCATCACCACCGGGGACAGCATCATGCCCGCGGCCGTCACCAGGAGACCGGTGCGCACCCCCCACTCCTCGGCGAGGAATCCGCCGAGCAGGGAACCGAGCGGGGACAGTCCCATGCCGACAAATGTGATCGTCGCGGCCACGCGGCCCTGCAAGCCGTCCGGAGTGACCGTCTGCCGGACGGCCATGACCGCCACATTCACCAACTGGCCGCCGGCCCCGAACACGAAGCCGACCGCGAGGAGCGCCGCGACGGTCACGGCGGAGGAGCCGTGCAGCGCCGGTACGCACAGGAACACGCCGTCGCCCAGTGCCGCCGCGGTCACGAGCACCGGGCCGTACCCGAACCGGTGCGGCAGGCGGGCGGCCAGCACGGAACCCAGGAGCGCGCCCGGCCCTGTCGCCGCGAGTGCCAGCCCGACGGTGGTCCCCGACAGGTGCAGTTCCCGCGGCAGGAAGAGCAGATAGACGGTCATCACGGCCGCGAAGAAGAACTGGAAGGCGGCCGAGGCCAGGCACACGGCCCGCAGCGCGGGGTCGCCGACGACGAACCGGAGGCCCTCGTGGATCCGCCGCCAGACCCGGGAGGGACGTTCCGGGCGTTCTTGGTGTTCGGGGTGTTCCGGGCGCTCCGGGGTCGATTCGGTCCGGCGGATGCGTCGGATCGACAGGAACGACAGCGCGAAGAACAGCGCACTGGAGGCGACAGCGATCGGTGCCGACAGCAGGGACACCAGCGCGCCGCCGAGGGCGGGACCGCCGATCTGCGCCGCGGACCGGCTGCCCTCAAGCGCGCTGTTGCCCCGTACCAGTTGATCGCGGTGCGCCAGCCGTACGAGAGACGTCTGGTACGCCACGTCGAAGAACACGGAGAGAGTCCCGACAGTGAAGGCGATCACGAAGAGCGCGGGCAGGCCGAGCAGGCCGAAGAGGCCGGCCACGGCGGCGGCACCCAGGGCAAAGGTCCGGCCGGCGTCCGTCAGCACCATCACCGTGCGCGTGCGCCACCTGTCCACCCAGGCGCCGACGAAGAGCGAGAGCAGCAGGATCGGCGCCTGGCCCACGGCGCGCAGGGCGCCCAGCTGGCTGGCACTGGCGTCGAGCGCCAGGACGGCGAAGAGCGGAATGACCACCAGACCTGTGTGCTCGCCGAGTTGGGAGGCGGTCTGCCCCAGCCAGAGTCTGCGGAAGTCGCGGTCCCGCCACAGGCTCGACGGAACGGGGCCACCGGAATCGGATACATCGGATACATCGGAGGAAGCGGACGGCACAGGGATCCCTCGGGTTGCCGACAACGAGGCCCGCCACCGGGCACACGACGGGTGCGCCGACGGTTCGGGCAGGGGAAGGCTCGCTGTGCCGCGACATCAAGAACATCGAGGGCAGCACGCGATGACAGGCCGATCGGCCTACGACGTCAACGCGCGCTCGGGCGACCGGGCATGTCTGC
The DNA here is from genome assembly GCF_001418335.1 of Streptomyces aurantiacus. Taxonomy (GTDB): domain Bacteria; phylum Actinomycetota; class Actinomycetes; order Streptomycetales; family Streptomycetaceae; genus Streptomyces; species Streptomyces aurantiacus. The sequence goes on from NZ_LIPP01000036.1 coordinate 20,151, forward strand.
ATCTCCTCGTGGTTCGACTCGCTGCTTCCGGACACTAACGCCCGGAGGCTCGACGCGAAAGGCAATTCGGGGCCGTCCTGTCCAGCACACGGCAAGGGCCCCGGTGGCGGGCGTGATCCGCCCGCCACCGGGACCCCTGTCGTGCGCTGCCCATGAGGGCTATGCAGGCTTCTCCTCGCTGTAGAGAGTGCTCACCTCCGCGGCGCTGAGTGCCCGGTCGACAGCGTGGATCTCGTCGACGGCACCGTTCCAGAAGTCGACGTTCGAGCCGTTCCAGTGGGCACGGCCGACGGTCAGCGGGCCGGTGCTCCCGTAGGCGGCACCGCCGGTCGTCGTCGCAGCGAGCTTTCCGTCGAGGTACAACCGGATCTCGTTGGTGGCGGCGTCCCGTACCCCGACCAGGTGGTACCAGCGGCCCGTCTCCGCGGCGACGGGCACCTGGGCGCGGCGCTCATCGGGGGTACTGAAGGCGAACACGCCGTGCCCGTACTGGAGGTAGAACGAGTTGACCGTGGCCCGCGAGTCCTGGCTGACGGCCGTGGCGTAGTTGCCGGGGATCGCGTCGAGCCGGACCCAGGAGGACACCGAGTAGCTGCCACTGGTGTCGAGCACAGGGCCCGAGGTCTCCGCGTACTGCTTCTGGCCGTCGAACTGCAGGGCGCTGCCGTTGACACCGTCGGTCCAGGAAGCGCCCTCACGCAGGGTGAGAGGTTTGCTGCTGGGGCCGGTGTCCCCGGCGGTGGTGCCGGTGCCCTCGTCGAGGGTCCAGTGCCCGCCCTTCAACGGCTTCTTGCCCGCCGCGGCGCCGGCGGCGATCACCTTGAGGTTGACCTTCCGTACCTCGGCGGGGTCCATCTTGATGTCCCGGCGGTCGTACGTGTACAGGCCGTTGAGCTCGTTCTCCAGGTCGGTGATCTGTGTGTACACCGAGCCGGACAGTTCGGCGCCCGCCTGCTCGACGTAGAACTTCTCGGTGTTCTCGACGTACTTGCGGGTCAGCTCCGCCTTGGTGGTGACACCGCTGTAGATCACGGTCGGGGCGCCCGGCCACATGTGGCCCGGGGAGCGGAGGGTGAAGCCGCCGTGCTCGCCGTCCATGGCGGCCCGCTTGCCGTCGGGGAAGGGTGGGTCGTCGTTGTTGTAGTCGTGGTGGTCGAGGATGTTGCCCTTGCCCGAATCTCCCTTGGAGTTACAGCAGTTGACGCCGCTGTGGGCATTGACGACCCGGGACGGGTCGGCGGCCTGGACGGCTTCGGTGAGGCGTCCTGTCTCCTCGCGGTTCCACTCGCCCCAGCCCTCGTTGAAGACGATCCAGCCGATCACGGCGGGGGAGTTGTGGTGCTGGCGCATCATCTCCTTGCCCTGGTCGACGAACGCCTTCTGACCTGTCTCGTTGGTGAGGTTCCCGGAGACGAAGTCCTGCCAGACGAGCAGGCCGAGCTTGTCGGCGTGGTAGAACCACCGCGCCGGCTCCACCTTGATGTGCTTGCGCACCGCGTTGAAGCCCAGCTTCTTGTGCGCCTGCAGGTCGAAGGCGAGGGCGTCGTCGCTGGGCGCGGTGTAGAGACCGTCGGGCCAGAAGCCCTGGTCGAGGGTGGCGAGGGAGAAGATCGGCTTGCCGTTGAGGACCAGCTTGTTGAAGCCGCCCACCTTCTCGACACCGATCTTCCGCATGCCGAAGTAGCCGCGGACCTTGTCGCTCGACCTGCCGTCGGTCAGGGTGACGTCGAGGTCGTACAGGTACGGGTCGTCGGGGCTCCACAGATGCTGCTTCGCCACGGGCAGGGTGAGCTTCTTGTCGGCCGCGCCGCTGACCCTGCCGACGACCTTGCCGTGGGCGTCACGTGCGACGGCCTCGACGCGGGCGGAGGCGGAAGCGTCCTCCGAGTCGACCGTCACCGCGAGGGTACGGGTGTCGATGTCGGGCGTGGTGACGATGTTCTCGACCGAGACGGGAGCCACGGGCTCCATCCACACCGTCTGCCAGATACCCGAGGTCTGCGTGTAGAAGATGCCGCCCGGGTTCGTGGACTGCTTGCCCATGGGCTGGTCCGCGCCACCGGTGTCGGTGACGGCGACCACGATCTCCTGCTTGCCGGTTCCCTTCAGCGCGTCGGTGACGTCGACGCTGAAGGCGTTGTAACCGCCGGTGTGTTCGGCGACCTTCGTGCCGTTGACGAAGACGCGGGCCTGGTAGTCGACGGCGCCGAAGTTGAGCTTGAGCCGGTTCGAGCGGTTGTCCTTGCCCACCTTCCAGCTCCGGGGCACGTCGACGACCCGGCGGTAGAACATGTGGTCCTCGTGCCGTTCGAGCCCGGACAGCTGAGACTCGACCGGGAACGGCACGATGATCTTCTCGTCGAGGTTCTTGCCGAAGACCGGCTGCTCACCCGCCTTGGCGGCGCTGAACTGCCAGGGCCCGTTGAGGTTCTCCCACTTGGACCGCTTCTGCTGCGGACGCGGGTACTCGGGCAGCGGGTGCTTCTTGTCGACCTCGTCGCCCCACTTGGTGGTGAGGCGGTGGGTGGAGCCGTTCTCCGCGTAGCGGATGACCTTCGGCACGGCCTTGCCGCCGGCCGTCAAACCGCCCTCACCGTCGTAGGAGACCCGGACCAGCTGGTTCTTCTGGATCGGCTCCGAGAGGTTGACGTTGAGGGAGGAGGAGTCCCCGGGTACGGAGGTGACCGACTTGATCGGCATCGCGGTCGTGTCGGCCTCGGCCTTCAGATGGTCCTTGACCGCCTGGAGGCTGCCCACCTTGCCGTCGAACCGTGCGCGCAGCCGGCGCCCGTCCTGCGCGACGGTGAGCTCCACCGGGAAGACCTCGAAGTCGGCCGGCGGGGTGAACGCGGACATCGGCACGATCTGCTTGGCCAGCGTCGGCGTCGACCAGCGCAGGTACATGTTGGCGCCGCCGGTGTCCTGGAACAACTCCAGGCGGAACGTGTGCTTCTCACCCGCGGTCAGCTTGACGGCCTGACTGGTCTGCTCCCGGTCCCAGTCGCCCTCCCAGTGGTCGATGACCGGCTGGTCGTCGATGTAGAGCCGGAAGCCGTTGTCGCCGATGGCGTAGAAGGTGTAGTCACCCGTGGCCGGCGCCTCGATCTGGCCCGTCCAGCGGGCCGTGGTGTGCTCCGTCTTCCCGGTGAACTCCTTGAACGTGTCGGTCAGACCGGAGAAATTGATCTGCGGGTCGAGCGTCGCACCACCGAGTTCGGCGAAGTCCCGGGCCCCGGGGGCCGACATGCTGAAGTACTCGCCCTTGAGGCCGTGCGTCTCGACGGCGCCCTGTTCGGTCTGTTCGGCGGCGACTGCCGAGGCACCGCCGGTCAACTCTGCGGCCGCCGCGGCCGGCAGCATTCCGCTCGGGGGCAGCACCAGGGCCGCCGTGGCGAACAGCGCCAGCATTCTGGCCCTGCTCCTGGCTCTGGGGCGGGAGTCGTGTCGTGTCATCGAACCTTTCCTCGTACAGAGGCCGTGACCGCGTTCGACTGCCGGGGCAGACATACGGGCTCCTGCGAGGAAGCCCGTAAGAAGAAACTGCACACAGGCTGAGGCGCGTTCGGTAAGGCGGCCTTTTCAACGTTGGAAACCCTCTGCCAGCGGTATGACAGCACGCTCACAGGAGCCTGTCCAGACTTCGCGCAGCACTCTGTTGTCCGGGGTCACGACGAGGGGAGCCCGGGGCCTCGCGAACTTGTCGTATACCACGAAGGAGATGGGGAAGGGGCGTTGCGCTCGTCAAGGCGGTCCGCGGCGGCGCGAGTTCGGGGCGGGCGGGCCTTTGGAGCGGGCTACGACCGTGGGTGGGCGCGGGCCACTGCGCGACTCGGGCCGTAGCCGGCGCGACTCGGACCGACTGTCCGCCGGCACGGTTTCGAGCGGGCCTGCGCGAGGGTAGGGGCAGGGCACACGGCAGACGCCGTTCCCTGTCATGCCCCGGAAGGCCGCTGCTCCCGGGAGCCGTCGGCCGGCAGGGGAAAACCGCGCAGTGACAGCGTGCTCGGCTCGGGCAGCGCCCCGTGGGCCGCGTCGGCCCGGAACGACTGGAGCAGGTACGCCACCAGGCGCCGGGATGCCGCACGGTCGTGGGGCAGCGCGTTGACCAGACCGCAGTGGGACAACAGGGCCACGGCGAGATCGGAGGGCTGGAAGTCGGCCCGCAGCGCGCCCGCCGCCTGCGCCCTGCGGACGAGGGTCATCAAGTCCCGCTCCGCCCGCTCCCGTACCCGCGCATGGTCCACCGCGCTGTCGGGGAAGACCGCGACGAACGCGGCAGGGAACCCCCGTTCCTGCCGCTGCAGTTCGCAGACCGTCTCCAGCAGTCGCCGGAAGCCCCGCCACGGGTCCGGGTCGGCCAGCGCGTCCGTCAGCGCCCGGCCGCAGATCTCCGTCTGCTCCGCGAACGTGGCCCGCACCAGGGCGTCGCGGGTCGGGAAGTGCCGGTACAGCGTCGCCACGCCGACCCCCGCACGCCGGGCCACGGTCGCCATGGGCGCGTCGATCCCGTGCTCGGCGAACACCGCGCGGGCGGCGACGAGGATGCGCTCCCGGTTGCGCCGGGCGTCCGCCCGCAGCCCGTCCCGCTCCGTGATCCGAGAGGAATTCCCCACCACTGTCTCTCACCTCCGGTACAAACGGACGATCTCGTCCGTTTCGCAGCCTACGCTCAGCGCCCGGATCTCCGCATGATCGCTGGTGACGAAGGTGGCAACGATGGACGACCGCACGATGAGAGCCGTACTGTTCGACCGCTACGGCGGCCCCGAGGTGCTGTACACGGACCGGGTGCCACGCCCCGAACCGGCGCCGGGCGAGGTCCTCGTGCGCGTGCGTGCATTCAGCGTCAACGGAGGCGAACTGGCGGCCCGTTCCGGCCGCGTCCGCCTGCTCACCGGCCGGAAGTTCCCACAGCGCATCGGAGTGGATTTCACCGGCGAGGTCGCCGCACTCGGCACCGGCGCAACGGGCGTCGCGGTCGGCGACCGGGTGTGGGGCATCGTGGGCCGCACCGGATTCGGCAGCGCCGCCGAGTACGTGACCGTACGGGCCGGACGGCTCGGCCGGGTCCCCGACGGACTCGACCTGGTGACCGCCGCCGCGCTGCCGGTGGCCACCACGGCCATCACCGCACTGCGCGACAAGGCGGCACTGCGCCCGGGCGAACGCCTGCTCGTACGGGGCGCGGCGGGCGGTGTCGGCAACGCCGCGGTGCAGCTCGGCCACGCCTGGGGCGCCGAGGTCACGGCGCTGGCCCGGTCGGCCAACCTCGATTTCGTCCGTACGCTCGGTGCCCGCCACGTCATCGACCACCGGACCGTCACCCCGGCGGAACTGGGCCGGTTCGACGTGGTCCTGGACACCGCGGGCTCCGACCTGCGGGCCTTCAGACGGCTGCTCGCACCCGGCGGACGCATGGTCACCATCGCTTTCGACCTGACACGGTCCGCCGCCTCGCTGGGCTACATCGCGGCCAGCGCCCTGTACGGACGCGGCCGGGTGCGCTTCTTCAGCGGCAACCCCGGGCGGGCGCTCTTCGACGACCTCGCCCGCCAGGTGACGGAGGGAAGGCTGCGCCCGGCGGTGGACACGGTCTTCGCACTGGAGGAGACAGCGGCGGCACACCGGGCGCTGGAAGCGGGCGGGGTACGCGGCAAGTACGTCGTCAGGGTCGACCGGGTCGACTAGGTTCTGGCCGGGCCCCGGGCGGCTGGGTGAGTGTGGTGACGGCGGTGGTCACCGCGGCCTTGCGGTCGGTGGCGGACGCGTGCCCGGTTTCCGACTGCAGCGCCTTCAGCGACCAGGACGCGGTGTCCCAGCTGATCACCAGCGCGATCACCATGGCCATGAGTTCCACGGGCGGGATGTCGGCGCGGATGTGGCCTGCTTCCTGAGCGGCCCCGATCGCGGTGACGTTCCGGCGGTATTCGTCGACCTCGGCGTCGATCGGCTGTTGCCGTTCGAGCCCTGCCCACAGGTACAGCCGTCGTACGTGGGGCCGCCGCTCCAGCCGGTCGTACAGTTCGCCGGCGTAGGCGGGCAGGTCGGTGGCGTCGATGGCGACCGCTTCCGCCAGTTCCGACATGCTGTCGGCGACGACCTTGTCGAACAGTTCTTCCTTGGTCCCGAAGTGCACGTAGATCGACCGCTTGTTGGCCCTGGCGGTTTCGGCGATGCGGTCGATCCGGGCGCCGGCCAGGCCGTACGCGGCGAACTCCTCGACGGCCGCCTTCATGAGGCGTCGTTTGGTCTCGGTGGCGTCAGGTGGCATGCGCTCATCGTACATAACTATCCAGGTGTTTACGTTGGGGGTGAGGGTGGGGTATGAATATAACCAGTTAGTTACCCCATCCTTAGGAGCACACCATGACGCGCACTTGGTTCATCACCGGCACGTCCTCCGGCTTCGGCCGTCACCTCACCGAGCAGCTGCTCGCACGAGGGGACCGGGTCGCCGCCACCGCGCGACGCCCGGAGAGCCTCGACGACCTGGCGGCCCGCTACGGCAGCCGACTGTGGCGTTCCCGCCTGGACGTCACCGACACGACCGAGCTGCGCGAGGTCGTGGACCGCGCGTTCGCCGAGCTCGGCCGGATCGACGTCGTCGTGTCCAATGCCGGCTACGGACTGTTCGGAGCCGCCGAAGAACTCACCGACGAGCAGATCGACCGGCAGATCGCGACCAACCTCACGGCATCGATCCAACTCGCCCGCGCCACCACCGGGCACCTGCGCCGCCAGGGCGGCGGACGGTACATCCAGATCGCGAGCATCGGCGGCCAGGTCGCCTTCCCCGCGATGAGCCTCTACCACGCCACCAAGTGGGGCATCGAAGGATTCTGGGAGTCGGCCGCCGCCGAACTCGCGCCGTTCGGCATCGGCGTGACCCTCGTCGAGCCCGGCGTCTCCCGCACCAACTTCGGCGCAGGCGGCTCGGTCCTGGGCGCGCCCCTGCCCGAGTACGCCGACGGCCCGTCAGGACAGCTGCGCGGCATTCTCTCCGGCGAACTGCCCCCGCTGCCCGCACCCGGTGACCCCGCGAAGATCGCGGCAGCCATCATCGCCTCCGCCGACCGGACCGAAGCGCCGTTGCGCCTGACGCTGGGCTCGGACGCGTACGCGCTGGCCACCGCCGCCCTGCGTGGCCGCCTCGAAGCCCTCGAAGCCGGCCGAGGCCTCGCCCACTCCACCGACGCCGACGACGTCACCGCCCCCGCCCCGGCCGGCCACGCCGATCACGCCGATCACTGAAAGGGGGCCGGCGGTGGCGCGATCGTCGACGTCAACTCCGTCGCCGGTCTCGCGGCAGCCCCGGACCTCGTCGCCTACAGCAGCAGCAAGTGGGCACTGCGCGGCCTTGCGGACAGATCGGCAGCACCCCGCCACCGGGCCGCCGCGGAGCCGAACCATGCGGCAAGGGCGAGTGTCCCCGGGGGCGGGGTGCGTCGGGCTGGGAGAGGCCCCGGGCGGCCGAGCGGGCGTATACGCGGCTGGAGGGGCCCGCGTGGAACCGGCCTGTCGCCCGGGGCGGAAGCGCTAGATCTTCAGCTCGCCCGAGGAAGCGATCACGATCTTCGAGCGGGTGGTGCCGGAACGCGAACCCAGGGACTCGATCTTCGTCACCAGGTCCTGGCCCTCGACGACCTCGCCGAAGACCACGTGCTTGCCGTCCAGCCACGACGTGAGCACCGTGGTGATGAAGAACTGCGAGCCGTTGCTGTTGGGGCCGGAGTTCGCCATGGACAGCAGGAACGGCTTGTCGTGCTTGAGCTTGAAGTTCTCGTCGTCGAACTTCGCGCCGTAGATGCTCTTGCCGCCGGTGCCGTCGCCACGGGTGAAGTCGCCGCCCTGGAGCATGAACTCCGGGATGACACGGTGGAAGCCCGAGCCCTCGTACCCGAAGCCGTGCTGGCCGGTGGCCAGCTCACGGAAGTTCTGCGCCGTCCTGGGGACGACGTCGTCGTACAGCTTGAAGACGATCCGGCCCGCGGGGGCGCCGTCGATGGTGATGTCGAAGAAGACGTTGGTAGACATGAGGAGATCTTGTCACGGCCCCGCATCATGCCCGGGAGCCGCCCTGCGCGGCAGCGTCAGGACGTGCCGTGCTCGGTGGGCTCGGCCCGGTTCTCGTATGGCTACGGCAGACAGACGTGTAGCGGAGAGTGATGGAGCAGCCCGCCGCCAAGTGGGCAAGGGCATCTTTTCGGTTATTGCGGGTGGGGATTACGCAGCGGCCCACTCCGTGATCGGCTCGGGTCTTCTTCCATGGCGCGGATGGCGTCGCATCGGTCGCGGACGTAATCGTTGTGGGTCGCGATGACGATGGCGCATCCGGCGTCACTCATCCTGCGCAGGATGTCGACCACCATAGTGGTGTTGGCGTGGTCCAGGGCACCGGTGGGCTCGTCGGCCAGCACGAGGGCCGGCTCCTTGACCATGAGCCGGGCCAGGGCAACACGCTGCTGCTCTCCGCCACTAAGTTGGTGAACCCTCTCCTTCTCCCGCCCCGCGAGGCCGACACGGTCGAGGGCTTGGGCGATGGTGAGACCTGAGTCGCGCCGGAACGACCGGCGTGGCCTGACGGCGACATCCAGATTGGCGGCGACGGTGGCGTTGTCGATCAGGGCGTAGTTCTGGAAGAGGTAACCGAGAACGTCGCGGCGGAAGCGCCTGGCTCCACGCTGGTCGAATCGGGTGATGTCCTTTCCCTCATGACGGATCGCTCCGGCACTCGGCGCGTCAAGGAGACCGAGGCAATTGAGGAGGGTGGACTTGCCCGATCCGCTGGGGCCGACGAGGGCGAGCATCTCGCCGCGGTTGATGGAGAAGGTCACATCGGACCACAGGGTCCGAGCGCCGAAGGACTTCGACAGCCCGTCAATATCGATCACTACGGTGCTCCTGTTGGAGTCGAAGGGGCCGGGTGTGGGCGGGGCTCATGCTTCGGTCGCCCTTTCCTTGACGATGCGGCGGTGGAAGACCACCAGGGCCAAGAGCACCGCGCTGACCTCAACGGCGATCAGCCCGAAGGTGAGGCTGATGTCCAGCGTGGTGATCTGGACAGGGCTGCTGGGAGCTGGGATGCCGCGGGCCGTGTACCTCTCCAGCTCCTGGTTCTCGTGCCACACGTCGAACGGGACCCACACAGCGAGGAGGATGGCGAGAAGTGCCTCGCCGGCGAGCACGGAGCGGTGGGCGGCGGCGAACCTCCAGCCGCTGATGTGCTTGACGAAGACCGCCTGGGCGTTCTTGCGCGAGTAGACGATGCAGACGCCGACACCTGTGATGAGGAGCACGGCCACGGCCATGCCGAGGTTGAACAGCTGCATCCGGAATTCGTTGACGACCCTCCGCAGTTCCAAGGCCGCGTTTTGCCCGATCGGACTCATGGCTTTCACATAGGTTTGCAGCTTGTGAGCCTTGACGCCGTCCAAGACGTCGTCAGGGTCGGAGAAAACCACTCCCCCCTGGGTGGCAAACGCGGTGTAGGCGTTGTCCGTGAGGTATGTCGAGCCATTCGGGACGACGACCAGGACCGGATTGCGAACCATCGACCGGTCCTGGTCCGGGTTGGCGCCAGTGCTGCGGGTGTGGCTCCCCGGGTCGTAGCCAAAGACACGCTGTCCGCTCCTCGCCCGGGATGTCTTCATATCGGTCGGCCGGATGCGTTCCGGATCGTGCGGGCTCAGCAGCCCGGGAATCTCCGCAGTGACGGTCGACGCATAGCGGTTGAGGGATTCGGGGACGATGATCCGCACCGGGCCGGCGCCTCGGGCCTTCTCATCCCGTGGCGCCGGGCCATAGCGCCGTCCCATGGGGTCGAGGATTGGCTGCTCGGCGAGGAATGTCTCGTTGACGATGAGTATCTCGCCCTGAGGCAGGTTCGAGCCCGGGGCGATGTCCTGGAGCTCCCGGCGTCCGGCGACGATGATCTGCCCGTGTGCGTCGGCCTTGCGCAGCCACTGCCCCACCTGTACTTCCATCTCCGCCGTCTCGGGGCCCAGGCTGCCGTTGAGCAGGATGGCTGTGGCGTCGCCCGCCTTGGCGTAGGCATCCCGGCTGTCCTGCCGCGCCAGTACGTCCTGGGCTGCCAGGACGACGGTTGTGGCGATGCTGAGGGCAAGCAGCAGTGCGGGGGCACGCACCATGTAGGCGCAGACAGTCGCCAGCCGGGCGGGCAGTTCTCCCTTGAGGGCACGCAGCACTTCAATCCTGCAAGTCAGCGCGAGCGCGGCCGCATGGGCAGCCAACACCACCAGAATGAGCAGCCCGGCGATGCCCGCGGTCACCGAAGCATAGAGACCCAACCACGCCAGGCCGTTATAGGAGCCGAGGAAGAGCAACGCTGCCGCGGTCACCGTACCGGCCGCGATCGCCCAGAACCTCCCCAGTTGCCGAAGATCTCGGAGAAGGAGCTCAGCGAATGACTTCCCCTGGAGCCGCAGTGCCCCGTACGTCTTCGCGCTGAGAAGCACACTGGCACCGGTCAGCGTGACCGCAGCGAGAGCGACCACCAGGAAGGACCAGAACAGGGCACCGTCTGAATAGACCGGGGTCAGCTCGGAGACCGACAGGGGATGGTTCACCTGCCCGCGCAGGCCGAGATCGGCAAACATGGCCAGCAGCGCGTCTCCGGCCCCGGGTGACCCGAACACATAGTAGAAACCCCGGGGATCCCGCTGTCCGAACTCGGCGATCGGGTGGACGTCCGTGTGGTAGTCCCTGCCGAACGCCGGATACCCCTTCGCCAGCCACGACGCCGCGTCAGAGCCCGGGTTGCCTGCGGCGAGATAGAGATGTCGATGCTGGTGCGGATCCCTGAGATCGGGCAGCTCACGGGCCACAGTCACCCCGTGCTTGGCTGCGAACGACTCGATCGCCCGCACGACCTGCTCGCCGCTCGACGAGTGGTCGGACTCTGACACCCAGACCAGAGCAGAGTGACCCAGCACCCAGTCCTCATCCAGCCCTCGCACGAACAGAAACGCCAACACCGCAGAAAAGGCCAGCACGGCGGCATGGACGTACTTAATACCTTGGTGCAGCATCAATCATCCCAAAATCCAGGGCGCTCGAAGAGCGCATCTCGTGAGACTGAGTGAAGTGCCGGCAACGAGCTGTTGGGGAGCGGAGAAACCCGCTCCCCAACAGCTGGAAACACTTTCTGAGAAACACGGAGCCGCGAATGTTCCTCGTCAGCTCAGCAGGTGTTCCGCCACCACGCCTGGTTACCGAACGACGCTGCGTTGGCGCTGGCCCTGGCCCAGTCGTTTGCCGCCACGTTGCCGCTTGAGTCGTAGTACTGACCTTCAACCGAGGAACCGTGGCACCTGGTTTGGTGGAAGTAGTTCGAGCGCACGGTGCTGGAGCTCACGCCGTAGTCCCAGGTGCCACCACCCACACCGATTGTGGTGGCCAACGCTGGGGTGGCCATCCCGGCGACAAGGGCACCGGCCGCGATCGAAAGCTTGATGCTGCGCTTGATCTGCACTTTCAACTCCCTCTTCTGTCAGAAGCCTTTGGCGAACTCACTAACGGGTGCATCTGGGAGCGGCGACTTGCATTGCCCCTCATCACCCCAGCCTGAGTAGGAGCCCAAACTGGTGAATTGATGCAGCCAAAGCGCCACTGACGTTTCGTACGACCCGGTTCACTCGGGTCGTTATGTGTCCCACCGTGCCGGGGTGCGGTGGGCTCCCCGGCGTTTGCATGACCGAGTTCAGCGGCTGTGGCACCGGTGGGGAAGGGGGTTGCGCTGTCCGGGACAGGATTAGGTGTCCGACCTGCGTATTTGCCCATGTCCCGGACAGTTCGCGGCGATGATCGATGCGTTTTCATATCTGTGGCGACCTCGGGTTGCACGTGGCAGCAGGTGCCGACCGCGTCGTTCGGGCCGACCGGAGCGACGGCTCACCGGCGTTTCACGGAGTGGTCGAAAGCCCGGGTGTGGGTCTGAATCCTGTAGACCGGGGCAAGTGCGGATCAAAGGTCCACGCTCGCCGGATGTCGACGCCTGCTCCGCCTCTACGAACGTGCTTGCACCCTGATCTGCTACCGCAGACTCACCAATGAGATGACTTTCTATTTGCTGTCGACCCGCCCGGTGAACTCCACCATCGTGGCCGCGAGTGCTTCAGGAGCTTCCTGGGCGATGAGGTGGCCGACTCCGTCAAGACGCACCGCGGTGACCTCACCGGCGGTCACCTGACGGAAGGTGTTCTCGGTATGGGTATGGCCGGCACCGTCGACGGTGAGCACCGGTACGGCGAGCGGGTGCGACTCGGCCAGAGCCCTGGTCGCGCCGTTGTCCGAGAACACTCCTCGATAGAGACCCTCCGTGCCTCGCCAGGCGTTCGGACGCGCGTAGGTCCGGACGAACTCGTCGACATCACTTTCGGTGATGGAGCCCTCTGTCCCGTTCATCAGAGGGAAGGCGAAGTCGGCCAGGAGTTCGCGCTCATGGCCGGGAAGAAGCATTCCGGGGATGCCCGGAGCACCGAGGAACCCGACGTGCCAGGACCCGAAGTTGTTCACGTCGGCAAGAGACTCAAGGCCGAAACCGGCCAGTGTCGTCTCGACTCCGGTGAAGCTGATGACGTCCTCGGGATGTGTTGCCGCGAAGCGGAAGCCTGTGCCGCCGCTGATGTCCTGGCAGAGGAGGTGAACAGGGCCCGCACCGATGTGCTCGACGAGATGGTGCAGGTCCTCGGCGGTGACCGCCTCGCCGTACTCGGTGTCGGCGTTGCCGGAGTCGCCGAACCCGCGGAGGTCGGGGGCGAAGACCCGGTGGGTCTGTGCGAGCAGCGGAATCAGCTTGCGGAACGCCCACCACGTCTCCGGCCACCCGTGCACCAGCAGGATCGGGGAGCCGGTGGTGCCGGCGGAGACGTAGTGCAGTCGCGTTCCGTTGATGTCCGCGAGGTGGTGCGTGACGCCCGGAAGGGTCGCGCCGGAGGGCGCGGTTGCGGTCCTGGTCGTGGTCACGAGAAGCTCCCGAAGTAGGCAACCTGGTTGTCTATAAAAGTAGGCAACCAGGTTGTCCTTGTCAAACGGGTCACGCCTCCGAGGTCACGTGCGCTGCGGCGCTGTGCCCTCTTCGGTTGTTGTCGAGGGTTCTCCCATGGACGAAGCGACCGTCTTGGAACGACGGGGACCAACGGGACCACCTCGGTCCATGAGGCCGCCTGTGACGGCGAGGCCGAGGCCTGCCACGGCAAGCGCCGCGCCGATCAGGTTGGGTGCGGCCCAGCCCCATCCCGCCGAGATGACCAGGCCGCCGAGCCAGGCGCCGCCGGCGTTCGCCAGGTTGAAAGCCGAGTGGTTGGAGGCCGCCGCCATGGTCGGAGCGTTCTTCGCCTTGGCCATGAGGAGCATCTGGACGGGCGTGGTGATGAGGGAGCCCATCGCTCCGATGAAGGTAATCGTGATCAGGGCGGGCACGGTGGCGTGGACGGTGAAGTAGAACGTCACCAGCGCCGCGGCCAGCGCGATGAGCCCCGCGTACAGCGTCGGCCGCAGGGCGCGGTCGGTGAGCGGACCTGCGAGCAGCGTGCCGACGGTCATGCCGACGCCGTAGAGCGCGAGGACCAGGGTGGTCGAGGTGTCGGAGATGCCCGTCAGGTGCGTCAGCATGGGCACCAGGTAGCTGTAGACGGCGAAGAAACCGCCGAACCCGACGACGGCCGTGGCCAGCCCGATCGCCACCTGCTTGTTGCCCATGGCCCGCATCTCGTGCCGGATGCCGGAGTGCTGCCCGCGTGGCTGGTGAGGAACGAAGAGGGCCAGCGAGATGAGGGCGACGAGGCCGAGGACGGCGACCGCCCAGTAGGCGGAGCGCCAGCCGAGCTGCTGTCCGAGGGCTGTGCTGGCAGGTACGCCGACGATGTTAGCGACGGTCAGCCCGAGGAACATCTTCGAGACGGCGCGTGCCGCCCGCTCGGGAGCGACCAGCCGGGAGGCGACGACCGCTCCTACGCCGAACAGCGCTCCGTGCGGCAGGCCCGCAAGGAAGCGTGCGGCGAAGAGCAGGGTGAAGTTGGGGGCGATCGCGGACGCGGCGTTGCCGACCACGAACAGCCCGGTCAGGAGCAGCAGCAGCCGCTTGTGGGGTATGCGCGCACCGATGCCGGTCAGAACGGGGGCGCCGACAACGACCCCGAGAGCGTAGGCGGAGACGAGGTTTCCGGCGTGGGGTACGGACACCCCGACCCCGTCGGCGATCTGGGGGAGCAGCCCCATGGTGGCGAACTCGGTGGTGCCGATACCGAACGCGACGACGGCCAGGGCCAGCAGTGCCAGGGGCATGGTGCGAGAGACCTTTCAAGGACGGTGATCCGGTCAATGGGAGGCGAGGTCGGGCCGGGGAACATGTCCAGCCCTGGCCCGTCGCGCTGAGCACCATTGCCCGGCAGCCCCAGAACAGGGCAAGCCTATCCAGAGGCGGCAGCGAGGACGGACGGGCCGAGCCACCGCGACTGTCAAGAGAGGATCAGCGGGGTGTCGTCGTTCGGCCGTTGCCAGGGTCGGTCACGTCTCGGATGCTGTGAGGAAGGCGCGTACGAGGGGACGTTCGTCTCCTCGGCGGGTGGCCATGAAGATCTGGCTCGTCCGAGGGGGCCCGTCGAGTTCGAGTCTCCGGGCGCCCGCGGGGAGCAGTGTGGTGACGCTGTAGGGCGCGATGGTGACGCCGAGCCCGGCAGCGACGAGCAGGATGATGGTGTGCCAGTTCGAGCACTCCTGGGCGACCTGGACCTCGACCCCTGCGTCCCGTAGCGGCTGCGTGTTCACGTCGAACGCATGCGGTCCCGCCGACCGCGGGAACAGGATGAGCGGATCGGCCGCCAGCGCCGCTGCCTCCAGGCGCTCGCCCTTCGCGGCGGGGTGATCTGCCGGAACGACGCCCACGAACGGTTCTGATGTCAGGGGGAAAAGGGCGATTCCGTCGCGCTCCTCGGCGTCCCGGACGATCCCGACATCGGCCGTGCCTCGCTCCAGGGCCGTCAGAACGTCAACGGTGAAGGCGCCATGAAGCTTGACCTGGACATCCGGACGGCGGCGTGAGAAAGCACGGAGCCGTTCGCTCACGATCGAGGTCGCCGAGGTGATGAAGGCGACATCCAGGCGGCCTGCTTCGCCCCGGCCGACACGGCCGGCCTCGTCGAGGTCGGCCGCCAGACGACTCAGCAGGTCACTGGCCCGTGGCTGGAACGTCGCTCCCGCGTCCGTGAGGCGGACATTTCGGGAGGTCCGCCGGAACAGCTCGACACCGACGATCTTCTCAAGCTGCTTGATCTGCTGGGACAGGGCCGGCTGAGCGATGTGCAGTCGCTGCGCGGCCCGACCGAAGTGGAGTTCCTCGGCCACAGCCAGGAAGTACCGCAGATGCCGGAGCTCGATGCGCGGATCCATAGGTTCAGCTTATTGGTGGAGGTCATCGGTTGTATTGGACGTATGGGTGAGCCCGGCCGGAGGCTGGTCGCAAGCCGCACAGCAAAGGAAGCCTGCCTGATGTCGCCCCTCTCTGCCCCGACCGTGGTCTCTTCGATCGCCTCCCCGAGCGACGCCGACGCGTTCCGGGCGCTGAACGAGGAGTGGATCTCGCGCCTGTTCACCTTGGAGGAAGAGGACCGGGCCGTCCTTGGAAATCCGTTCGACCGCATCGTGGGCCCGGGCGGCGACGTTCTCCTGGCTCGGGATACCGGCAGCGGCGCTGTGGTCGGGTGCGTCGCGCTTCTGGCCTACCCGGACGCGGTGTTCGAACTGGCGAAGATGGCCGTGGCCCCCGTCGCTCAGGGACACGGCATCGGCCGTCAGCTCATTGCCGCGGCGATCGACCGCGTCCGTGAACTGGGCGGAGCCCGGCTGTTCCTCGGCACGAACAGCAAGCTCGGCCCGGCCGTCCACCTCTACGAGGACGCGGGGTTCGTCAGGATCACCTGCGACCGTCTCCCGGTGGCCGACTACTACGCCCGTGCGGACATCCTCATGGAGCTGATGTGACGGCAAGGGCCGCCACCGACGACGGATGGTGCGCCCTCACTTGGCGGGCTTCACGGGCTTCACGGGCTTGAGGGGCTTGGCGAGGAACAAAGGGTGACCGGGGTCGTCAGCGGATTCGATCGGGCTGTGGCCAGTGCGGGAAAGCGTGCCGCCTGCCCGCGCTGATCGTGAGCGCCGTAGGAATGACGATCGCGAGGGCGACCCACGGAATCGAGCTGACACCGAGCCCTCCCAGCAGGAGGCCGCCGAACACCCCTCCGGCCGCGATGCTGAGATTGAAGACGGTGACGAGGACCGACTGAATGCCGTCCGTGCCGGCCGCCCGCATGCCGGCCGTGACGAAGAGCGTGGCGGAACCGCCGAACCCGAAACCCCACGCGGTCACTCCCAGATAAAGGACCACGGGATTCCACTGCACGAAACCGAGGACGACAGCGCTGGCACCCAGGACGACCGTACTCATGACGATCAGCCGGCGGTGGTGCGGGTCGACGTATGTTCCCGTGGCCCAGATACTGAGAAGGGCCGCGACGCCAAATACAAGAAGAACCCATTCGATCTGGCTGCCGACGCCCGAAGCGACCGTCAGCGGACCGATGTACGTGTACAGGATGTTGTGGGCGACCATGAATCCGGCGACAACCCAGAGAATCGCCCGCACCCCAGGGGCCCGGAGGATGGTCGCGACCGGCACATGCCCGCCCGCGGCCTGGCCCGGGAGGTTGGGCAGCGAGGCGAACATCCAGACGATCAGGGCGACGCTGACAACCGCCACCACGCCGAAGGTCGCCTGCCATCCGGCGGCGTCTCCCAGGAAGGTACCCGCCGGAAGACCGAGCGACAGCGCGACAGGCGTGCCCGCCATCGCGATGGCGACCGCCTTGCCCTGGAATTCGGCGGGGACGATCCGAGCCGCGTACCCGCCGAGGTTCGACCAGATCAGTCCCGCTCCGACGCCGGCGACGAAGCGCGTGACGAGGAGTACCTCGAAGCTGCTCACGTAAGTTGCGACGGTGTTCGCCAGAATGAAGGCGACCAAAGCCGAAACGAGTACGGTCCGACGCCCCAGGTTCTTCATGGCGGCGTTGAGCGGGATCGCGGTGAGTGCCGTCGCCAGCGCGTACACCGTCACGGTTTGACCGACGACGGACTCCGAAAGGCCGAGACTCTTGGACATTTCCGGCAACAGGCCCGCCGGAATTGTCTCGTTGATAATTCCCAGGAATCCCGCCGTGAACAACGCCAGGAGGCCGGCCAGGGGAAGCCTTGCCTTCTCTCCGACGCGAGTTTCTTCGTTCGTCGCCGACGACATGATTGAGCCTTCCGGGAAACCCTGAATGGATGTTTACACCGGGGCTCAACATGACCGCTTCCACGGCGATTCCTGGAACAACCTTCGGTTCTTCTGGGTCTGACCTTCAGCGATTCGATGGGTGCCGGCGTCGCCCCACTGCTGGCCGCCGGCGAACGACCTGAGTGAACGACCTGAGCGAACGACCGCGTCGGTGCGGCGATCCTCAGGAGGCCGGTCTCGTCTTCGCGGACGCGGAGTTGTCGTCCGCGAGCCGGCTTCGCACGCCGCGCGGCAGACGCACGCCATGAGTGCGCAGATTGCCGATGAATCGTGCGACGAGCGGATCCGGTTCCGTGGACGTCACCGCCACCAGCTGCCTGACCCACCGTGGTGAGAACGAGCGCACCGCGCCCGGGAAACCATCGCTGACCGCACTCACCGGGCACACCGCGATTCCCAGACCGGCGGCCGCGAGCTGTGGTGCCGCAGCCGTGACCGATGTCCTCATCACCGTCTCCGGGTGGACTCCGGCGCGGGCGAGGGACTGATCGAGCCAGACGCTGAGGCCGTTGTCCGGTGCGAAGTGAACGAGTGGCGCGCCTTCGAGGTCCTCGATGCGCACAGCCGGCTGCTCGGTCAGGGGGTGACCGGTGGGCGCCGCCAGCACGATCTCCTCCTCGGCGACGGCGGTGATCGTGAAGCGCCCGGGCGGAGGGGTGGACATCAGCACCAGGTCGACCTCGTCGGAGTCGAGGAAGCCGAGGATCTCGTCCATCGCCGTGGATTCCCGCAGAGTGATCGCCACCTCGGGGTGGCGGCGGTGCCACTGGCGGATCACCGGGGCGAGCAGCGCCACGGTGAGGCTCTGCGCACAGGCCAACCGCAGGACTCCTCCGGCCGCTTGACCCGCCGCACGGGCCGACCTCACCGCGGAGGCGGCCGCCTCGATCGCTCGTCTGGCATCCGCGACGGCGGCACGCCCTGCGGGAGTGAGCTTGACCCCCCGGGGTTCGCGGCGCAGCAGGACCGTCCGGGTCTCGCGTTCCAGTGCAGCGATCTGATGGGAGACGGCGGGTTGCGACGAATGCAGCAGCAGCGCGGCCTGTGTGATCGACCCGGAGTCCGCCACCGCGACGAGGCACTCCAGCGCCCGAAGAGAAGTCATCCATAAATCTTATCGCAGCCCTTCGAAGCATGAATCTCGTCGAGGGAAGACCTCGGAGCCCCTGATTGCTACAACCCAACGACACCTTCTCGCCAAGACAGGCGAGGAGGCTCGCACTCGGCGAAGGAGAGATCCATGGCGCAGACGTTCGTCACGGGCGGTTCAGGGTTCATCGGTCAGGTGCTGGTACGTCGGCTCATCGACGAGGGGCACTCGGTCCGTGCTCTGGTCCGAAGCCAGGCGTCGGCCGAAAAGGTGTCAGCGCTGGGGGCGGAGCCTGTCCGAGGGGAGTTGACCGACCCGACCACATGGCGGGATCAGGTGGCGGGCAGTGACGTGGTGTTCCACCTCGCTGCCGAGACGGACGTCACCGCTGACCGTGAACGCCACGAGCTGGTGTCGGTCCGCGGCACCCAGGCAGCGGTTGACGCGGCCCGCTACGCGCAGGTTCCTCGGTTCGTCCACTGCGGGAGCGAAGCTGCCCTCCTCGCCGGCGACCCCCTCGTGGACGTCGACGAGACCGCGCCGCTGCGGCCGGACTCGGAAGCCGCCTACTGCGCGGTGAAGGCCGCTGCCGAGAAGATCGTGCTCGACGCGAACGCCCCGGGGTTCGCCACGGTGTCGATTCGCCCGAGGTTCGTCTGGGGTCCCGACAGCATCCTCACCGACAGCCTGGCGGCGGCGGCGAAGGCGGGCCAGTTCGCCTGGATCGACGGAGGCCGCCACACCACTGACGTCACGTTCGTGGAGAACGCCGTCGAGGGCCTCGTCCTCGGATGGCGGCGCGGCCGGCCCGGCCAGGCCTACTTCGTCACTGATCGGCACCGCGTCTCCCTGCGCGAGTTCCTGGAGACGCTGTTCGAGATCCATGGCGTCGATACGCCGATCCCCGAGCTGGACGTCGAGACCGCAGCTCGCGAGGTCCCCGTTCCCGTCCGATGGTTCCTCGGGCAGTCGTGCACCCTGCGGACGGACAAAGCCGTGGCTGAGTTGGGATACGAGCCCATTGTCTCGCATGCCGCCGGTCTGGACGCTGTCAGGAATTCGCTGGCTGTCAGCGGCACGTGAAACTCCCCATCCGTTCGACCGACCTCTGTGAATGCCTGAACTGGAAATGCCGGAACGAAGGGAAACCAAAATGAAGATCGTCACGATCGGAAGAGGAATGATCGGCGGAGGGCTGGCCGGCCTGTGGCGCACTGCGGGCCACGACGTGGTGGGACTCGGTCGTGACGGCGGGGACGCGTCGGACGCGGACGTCGTCCTGGTTGCCGTTCCCGGCGACAAGATCTCGGCTGCCCTGAGCAAGGTGACGGGGCTCGGGGGAAAGACCGCGATCGACGCGACGAACATCATGCCGGCGCGGCATGGCGACTTTCCGTCGTATGCCGAGGAGGTGAAGTCGTTTACCGGCGGCCCGGTGGCCAAGAGCTTCAACATGAACTTCGGAGGCCTGTTCGGCGTCGTGCGCGAGCAGCGAGTGCGGCCGAGCAATTGGTACGTCGCGGACGACGGCGCCCGCGAGGTCACCGAGCGGCTCATCCGTGACGCCGGCTACGACCCCGTGCGTGTCGGGGATCTCTCACGGGCCCGCGATTTCGAGAACGCGGTCTGGCTGCTCATGGGCATCCAGCCGGTCGGCGGCGTGTTCTACCGGTTCGCCGTTCCCGGCGAGCTCTGAGGCCGGGCGCCCGCCTTCCGGGTCCCGGCACCCGCGTTCCGTGCAAGGGAAATGTTCCCTCCAGAATATTGAAGAAGAAATAGAAAGAGAAGTGACCGATGTACGACAAGGTGAATTGGCCCGAGCGGTACGATCCGAAGACGTCGGCCATCTACGCGCTCAACGACATCGACGTGAAGGCGCCGCCCGAAGTGGTGTGGAAGCTGCTCGTCGACGCCGAGAACTGGTCGAGCTACTTTCCTGCCGAAGATCAGGTGAAGATCCTGAGTGGCGACCCGGAACTTGCGCTCGGAACCAAGTACAGCCGGGTGACGGTCGGTTTTCCCATGAGCCTGAGCGTGACGGAGTTCGAGCCTTTCAGCAGGCTCTCGTGGGAGACGGTGGTCGACAGCGACGAAACCGGTTCGAGCGCATACCACGGCTGGGTGATCACACCCACGGACGACGGTTGTCACGTGCTGACCGAGGAAACGCAGCAGGGACTCTTCTTCCTTGAGGAACTCGGGCACAAGCATCCCGGCGCCCTCTACCGCTATCACCAGGACTGGGTCGAACGCCTCGCCCGCGCCGCAGAGGCGGAAGTGGCGAATCGTCCGGTCTGACCCCTTTCATTGAACATCTGGAGATTGATGTGTTCGAAGCAGTGAATTGGCCGCAGGCCATGGTTCCCAGCCGCTCTCCGATCCACTTCACCAACGAACTGGAGGTCGCGGCATCTCCCGAAACAGTCTGGTCCCTGCTTGTGGACCCGGAGGCCTGGCCCAGCTTCTACCCGGGCGTCGAGCACGTCCAGCTGCTCGACGGCCATGACTCGCTGCGCCTCGGCACGCGGTTCGAAACCAATCTGGCCGGCCAGGACGTCTTCGCGTCCGTGCAGGAATTCGAACCCATGACGCGTATCGCCTGGGGCGGGTATCCCAAGGCCGCGGAAGCGTCCAAGGCCTATCACGCGTGGATCATCACGCCCACGCCGAACGGATGTCATCTCTGGACCGAGGAGACGATGCAGGGTCCGTTCTGGATCGAATTGGCGAAGAACGCTCCTGACGCTTTCTGGCGCACGCACGAGCAACTCCTTGCGGCGCTCGCCAAGATCGCGACCGAGCGCGGGGACAGGTCCGGAGCATCAGGACCGGTTGCGCGGTAGGCCGACACTCCCTCGCTCTCGCCCGCGCCGTGCCGCTGATCGACGGCACGCCGCGGGCGGAGCCGGTCAGCCCGCCCGGTAAGGCATCTGCCGCCATGAGAAGGCCGCGCCGGGCAGACGACGCTGTCGAGGGGTACTGTCACCACGCGCTGAGCGCGGTGCCTGTCTCCTTGGCCAGCGTGTGCAGGAGCCGGTCCTGGAACGCCTCGTCGTGTGCGGCGGGATGCGGCTGCTGCCGCTGGCGGTGATACCAGTAGCCGCCGGTGGTCAGTGCCTGGGGATCGTCGCTGCTCGCCAGCCACTGCTGTGTCCGGTGGCCGAGTTCGAGATCGTCGGGTGCGCCGGGCCCACCCATCTTGGTGGGCACCCAGCCCGGATCCACGGCGTTGCTCAGCACGTCGGGGTACAGGCGGGCCATCGCGGTGGCGAGCGTGGTGACGAACAGCTTGCTGTCCGCGTACGAACCTGGCTTCGTGTCGGCCGAGTCGATGCCCTCCAGTGAGGGGCGGCCGTCGAAGTGCGAGCCGCTGCTCAGGTACACCAGGCGGCGTGGGCGGCGCAGCACTGCGGTGAGCAGGTAGGGCGCGACGACGTTGACCGGCATGACCGCCCGTCCGCTCCAGACGCCGGCGTTGTGGATGACCGCGTCGAGCGGTGGTCCGTCGTTCAGCTCGGTGGCGATGTGCCGTACGGCGTCGGGGTCGGTGAAGTCGGCGACGACGAGGTCCGCCCCGCGGCCGACGAGCGGGTCGAGGGCCCTGGCGCGCTGCGGGTTGCGGGCGTGGACCACGATGTCGTGCCCGGCGGACTGCAGTGCGTCCGCCGTGGCGTATCCGAGGCCGTCCGTGGAACCGGTGATCAGGATCCGGCTCATGATCGTCCTGTGTGCTGCACGGGAGGACTCCTTGGGGTGTTGTTGCCCGGAATTGCTGTGCTGAACGGCTTTCAGTGTGCCGGGAACCGGCGTGTGGGCGGGACAGCCCTTAGGGCCCTTCTGATGGATCTCCGCGGCATCGCGACGCCCGGCACCCTCCCCCAAGCTCTTCGAGCAGGGGCCCCACTCGCCGCACCACCGGCCGCGCCCCGGGCGGATTACGCCTATTCAGCGGGCTCGGCGGTCGGGGGCGCACAAGCCGAGGAAGCGGCGGCGATCTCGTGCCTTCCTGACACACGAACCGGCGCGAAGCGCCGGCACACCGAGTGAGGAGACCCACCATGCGTGGAGTAGTGATGCACACGGCCGGTGACGTCCGCGTGGAGGACCGCGACGATCCGAAGATCATCGAGCCGACCGACGCCGTCGTGAAGCTGACCGCGACCTGCATCTGCGGCTCGGACCTGTGGCCGTACCGCGGCATCGAGCCCGCCGACCACACCCTCATGGGGCACGAGTACGTGGGCGTGGTCGAGGAGGTCGGCTCCGCGGTGAAGACCGTCAAGCCCGGGGACTTCGTCGTCGGATCGTTCGTCATCTCCGACAACACCTGCGAGATCTGCCGGGCCGGGTTCCAGTCCAAATGCGTGCACGCCGAGTTCGTCCACGCGGGGATCGGCACCCAGGCCGAGAAGGCCCGTATCCCGCTGGCCGACGGCACCCTGGTGGCCACCCCGGGGCAGCCCGACCCCGAGCTGATCCCCGCCCTCCTCGCCGCATCCGACGTGCTCGGCACCGGCTGGTACGCCGCCGTCGCCGCAGAGGCCGGCCCCGGCAAGACCGTCGCGGTCGTCGGCGACGGCGCGGTCGGACTCATGGCCGTCCTCGCCGCCGAGCAACTGGGCGCCGAGCGGATCATCGCGATGTCCCGGCACCCCGAGCGGCAGAAGCTGGCCCGCTACTACGGCGCCACCGACATCGTCGAAGAGCGCGGCGAGGAAGGCGTCGCGAAGATCAAGGAACTCACGAACGGGCTCGGCGCGCACTCGGTCATCGAGGCGGTCGGCACCCAGGAGTCATTCATGCAGGCCGTCGGCGCCACCCGCGGCGGCGGACACCTGGGCTACGTGGGTGTGAACTACGACGTGACCGTCCCCGGAATCGAGCTGTTCTTCGCCGGCATCCACACCCTCGGCGGTCCGGCCCCGGTGCGCCGGTTCCTGCCCGAGCTGATCCAGCTCATCTGGGACCGCAGGATCGACCCCGGCAAGGTCTTCGACCTCACGCTCCCTCTGGAGCAGGCCCCCGAGGGTTACAAGGCCATGGACGAGCGCCGCGCCACCAAGGTGCTCCTCACCCTCTGACGCACCGTGGCCCCCACACAGCCGCCCCTGGCCGGGCTCTGCCACTGCGCTTCAGCGGCAGGCCCGGCCGGGGCCGGAGGCCGGATCGAACACAGCCCAGGGGAGTGTGCGCGGCGACAACCCCGTACGAGTTCGTCGACGCCCGGAAAGTCACCCCGCGGCAGTGTTGGTGTTGTAGTTGACGATCTCCTCCACCATGAGAGCGACCGCACCGGTCAATGGGCTGTCCACCCCTTTGCTCACCACGTCGGGCAACCGGTGTGCCTCTGCCTCGGTGACCGCCACCATGCCCCAGAACGCGTTGAAGCCCGACGGATCCGCCGGCTTGTCGGCGGCTGCCCCGACCGTCAGGAGGCCGCCACTCTCGCTCACGGCCAGCGCGCCCATCTGCTGCAGGGTGTCAGGGTTCCGTTCCTCGGCGGCCACCACGCTCCACCCCGACACCGCTGTGTGCCGTAGCGCGGCGAGCAGGCTGCCGACGCTGCCCGCACCGTTGACAACGATGTCAGGCAGTACGAGGGCTACCGGCCCCCGCGTCATCGGCAGGGCCGACCGAATCGCCCCGTCGAGACCCGGTTCGAACGACTCGTCCTGGTAGACGAAGACCATTTGAAAGGTCTCGGCATAGCGCGCGAGATAACTCACCGTGTCCAGCTTGTGTGTCCCGAATACGACGACCACGCGTACGTCGAGTCCGCTTTTGGTCAGTTCGACGACGGCATCCAGACTGCGGTCCAGCACAGTGACCCCGGGTGCCAGACAGTGCAGTTCCTTCGAGTAGGGAGCCCTGAAGCGCGTGCCGAATCCGGCGCAGGGCAAGATGATCGAAACATCGGGGACGGGCGCGGACGAACTATGCATTGAGTGGCTCTCAGGTTGTCTTGAGATCGAGGACCTTGCGCACTTCGCCGGGTACGGGCACGGGTACGGGCACGCCCCAAGGCCGACACCGCACTGTCGGCTTCGGCCTGGAACGCACGCCGGCGCTCACCGTAGCCACCGAGGACGGTTCCACGCGAGAGGGCGAGGCGCTGGGGGCGAGGCACAACTCCCGTCCGACATCGCCCGGTTGCGCATACACTGCTGCCGCACACGCGCTACGAACAACGCACCGAACGACCAAACGCACCGAAGACCGAACGCGCCGAAGACCGAACGCACCGAACGCACCGCCGTCAACGAAGACGGCGGGCCGAAACGTATGGGAAGACAGAACGAAAGAGGACGCGGAATGCGGGTGCTGTTGTCCACATACGGGACGCGTGGCGATGTCGAACCGCTGGTGGCACTCACGGTGCGGCTACAGGAACTCGGCGTGGAGGTGCGGATGTGCGCCCCGCCGGACGAGGAGTTTGCCGAGCGGCTGGCAGGACTCGGGGTGGACCTGGTGCCGGTCGGGCCACCGGTACGGGCGTTGATGCGCGGCGCGAGCCTGCCGTCGGCGGCGGAACTGTCCCGGTACCGGACCGAGATGGTCGAGGCACAATTCGGCATCTTTCCCGCGGCGGCCGACGGGTGTGACGCGCTCGTGGCGGCCGGCCTGGCGCAGATCGCGGCGCGGTCCGTGGCCGAGGCTGCGGGCATCCGCTACGTGTACGTGAGTTACGCGGCGAACAGCCTGCCGTCACCGCACCATGCGCCCCCACCACGGCCGGGCTGGCCGGAGCCGGAGGCGAACGACAACCGGACGTTGTGGGAGCTGGACGCCCATCAAGCGAATGCGCAGTTCAGCGAGACGCTCAACGGCCACCGGGCAGCGATCGGCCTGCCACCCGTGGACAACGTCCGCGACCACGTCCTCACCGACCGGCCGTGGCTGGCGGCGGACCCGGTCCTGGGACCTTGGCGACAGACCCCCGGCCTTCACGTGACACAGACGGGTGCGTGGAGCCTGGCGGACGAACGCCCGCTCCCCGCGGATCTGGTGTCGTTCCTGGAGGCGGGCACGCCGCCGGTCTACGTGGGCTTCGGCAGCCTGCGCCCGTCGCCGGGCATCGTCGAAAGGGCCATCGAGGCGCTCCGCACACAGGGGCACCGCGTACTCGTCTCCCGGGGCTGGGCGGATCTGAACCCGGTCGACGACCGGGACGACTGCTTCGCCATCGGCGAGGTCAGTCATCAGCGCCTGTTCGGCAGGGTGGCCGCAGTGGTGCACCACGGCGGCGCGGGCACGACGGTGACGGCAGCCCGGGCGGGCGTGCCGCAAGTGGTGGTGCCTCTTCAACTGGCGGACAACCCGTACTGGGCCGGCCGGGTGGCAGACCTGGACATCGGTGCGGCACTCGACGGTCCGACTCTGACCACCGAGTCCCTGGACGTCGCGTTCAAGACGGCCCTGTCGCCCGAGACCCGGACGCGGGCAAAGGATGTGGGCAGCAGGATCCGTACCGACGGAGCGGCGGTGGCCGCGAGCCTGCTGCGCGACGCCCTCCGGTAAGCATGGCGGATGGGCTGATCGCCCTGTGACCGACGCCGTAACCGACACTGCTAGCGTTCGGGCGCATGGAAGACGGCGTGTACGTGGGCAACGCAGGCAAGGACGCGGCGCTGGACCGGGGATGGCTGCTCGGGCACTTCAAGGAGCCCGGCGGTCCTCGCCACAGCCAGGCCGTGGAGGTCAAATGGGGCGTCCACCCACGTGGCGAACAGCGGGCGCAGTGGGTGAAGGGCGAAGTGCGTACAGCCCTCCTGGTTCTCATCACAGGTCGCTTCCGTATGGAGTTCCCCGGTCGTAGCGTGCTGTTGGAAGAACAAGGCGACTACGTCGTCTGGGGCCAGGGAGTGGATCACTCCTGGGTCGCGGAGGACGAGTCGGTGGTACTGACCGTGCGATGGCCTTCTGTCGCTGGATACGCCGTACCACAGGACGAAGAGCGAGCGGGTTCGTAGAGCCGATTGCGGCCTCGCCCACACATGACGGACACACAGACCCCCACGCACACGAAGGGCCCCGCGGTCACCCGGTCGACTCCCGGATGACCGCGGAACCTCATGCATGACCGCGCCCTCCCGGTGTTCGCGGGAGGACCGGCGCTCAAGTGACCACAGCCGTGGGACCACGTCGTGCGATACGAGCCCACGCGCCCCGAGGCTCGGACGGTCGCGGAGTACCAGGGCTCATGCCACGTCAGAACGAGGAGCGGCCCTCTTGGCCATCGCCCTTCCAGTGGCCCTCCGCGCAGCCGGCGCCGTAGGAGGCGTGGCCGTCGCCCGCGTTCGCGAACTCGCCGCAAATCCGGAAGTCGCCCTCGCTGCGGTGCTCGTCGTGGTCGTCGGCGAGGGCCGAGCCGGCGCTGCCCAGGATCGCGGTGACGGCGAAGGCGCCGGCGGCAAGGATGGTACGCACACGCATGGTTGCTCCCGATGGAGAGGTGATGGACACATGAGCGGGAGATCCGGTGCGCGGATGCGCACCCTCACCGCCCTTGCGCCCAGCATCACGGCGGGACGTGCCGTCGGCGAGCATTCATCACCCAAACGTGGGCGCCGCGCAGGACGCCCTCCCGCAGCAGGACGCCCTCCGCAGACGGCCAGTGATGGTCGCGGACTGATCGCCGGGTTGTGCAGCTGATCATGTGCACCGGTCAGGGCGTCGGAGCCTGCCGCGTGCGCTCCTGGTGGCGACGGGCCTTCAGACGATTGCCGCAGGTCTTCATCGAGCACCAGCGGGCGGTGTTCGCACGGCTGCGGTCGAGGAGGAAGAGGCGGCACTCGTCGTTGCCGCAGGGACGCAGTCGTCCGGGCCTGCGTTCCCGGACGTCGTACCAGGCGAGCACCAACTCCACCGCGAGCATCCGCTCGGGTGGCACCTGGAGACGCCACCGTAGGCCCGACTCGCCGACCTCGGGAAGCCGGCAGACGCCGGAAAGCATCTGTTGCAGCTCCGCCTCGGGCACGGGGCCGAGCGTGGCGGTCCGGAGGACATCCCGCGCCGTCCGCAGCCAGTCGATCGCCGGCGCGTCGTCGGGGCCGCCATGCTCCTGAGCCCACCGCCGCAGCTCGGCCTCGTCGGCCCACAGATCCTGTGACCGGCCGTCCACCACCGGGGTGCTGTTCAGCGCCTCAAGCAGCGCGCGTTCATCGATCATGTCCGCCCACCTCCCCCTGTCTAACCCCGTTCATGGCCTTGACAGGTTACCTCGACATCCGGTCCACTGAGGGCGCAGGTAACCATCAAAGCGGATTGAGAGGGTTAGATATGACTGAGATTCGCCATCAGTACGCCACCGTGCGCGGACACCGCGTCTTCTACCGGGAGGCCGGACCCGGCGACGCGCCGACTCTGGTACTCCTGCACGGATTCCCCACCAGCTCGCGCATGTTCCGCCGATTGATCCCGGAGCTGGCCGACCGGTTCCACGTCATCGCCCCCGACCACCTCGGCTTCGGCCACTCCGACACCCCGTCCGCCGACACGTTCCCGTACACGTTCGACGCACTCACCGACATCACCGAGGAACTCCTGGCCGGGCTCGGTGTCACCGACTACGCCATCTACGTACAGGACTACGGCGCGCCCATCGGGTGGCGGCTCGCGCTGCGCAACCCGCAGTCGATCACCGCGGTGATCACCCAGAACGGCAACGCCTACGAGGACGGCTTCGTCCCCGAGTTCTGGGCGCCCGTGTGGGCCTACGCGAAGGACCCGGGGCCCGGGACGGAACCGGCGGTCCGCGGCGCCCTCGATCTGGACGCCGTCCGCTGGCAGTACCTCCACGGGGTGGACCGCCCCGAACTGGTCGACCCCGACACCTGGACGGCCGACCACCGCGACATCAGCCGCCCCGGCAACGACCTCGTACAACTCGCTCTCTTCCGCGACTACGCCACCAACCCGCCCCTCTACCCGCAGGTGCACGCGTACTTCCGCGAGAGTCGCGTCCCGCTCCTGGCGGTATGGGGAGCCGAGGACCAGATCTTCGGCCCCGACGGCGCCCGCGCCTTCGCGCGGGACCTGCCGGGCGCCGAGATCCACCTGGTGCCCGGAGGCGGCCACTTCCTGCTCGAAAGCCACCTGGACGGCACGGCCGGCCACATCCGGGACTTCCTGACCCGTACATTGTCGGCGACTCGGGTATGACAGGCAGAGTCGGTCGGCGGAGGTTTCCACGGAGTGTGGGGGCCACGACAGGAAAGGCGGTGTGCGATGGCCGCGTACGTCATCCTCCCCGGAATTGACGGTTCCGATGAAAAGCATTGGCAGAGCTTGTGGGAGAACGAGTGGGGAGCCTCAGCGGTCCGGATCGCGCCGGCCTCGTGGAGCAGGCCGGACCTGAGTGACTGGGTCGCCGCGGTCCAGGCTGCCTATGAGGTGGCTTCCGAGCGCGACGGCCAGGACGACCAGGTGGTGTTGGTGGCGCACAGCCTCGGCTGCTGGGCAGCCGCTCAGTGGCTGGAGCGGGTGCGGCCCGACGGGGTCACCGCGTTCCTGGTGGCACCGCCCAACCCCCAGGGACCGGCGTTCCCACGTGCGGCCGCGTCGACGTTCCTCGGCGTGTCCGCCCGCCCTTTGCCGTGCCCGAGCCTGATGGTGGCCAGCGACGACGACCCCTATTGCGACCCGACGGCCTCGGCCTCGTTCGCGCAGGGGTGGCAGGCGCAACCGTCTTTCGTCGGAAGCCACGGACACATCAATTCCGACAGCGGCCTCGGCGACTGGCAGGCCGGCCGGGAATTCCTGCGCACGCTCGTCGACCGCTGAGATGTCCCAGCCCCGGCACCAGCCCCGGCCCCAGTTCAATTCAAGTGTTCAGCTCACGTGTGTGTCCAGTTCAGAAGTTCAGAAGTTCAGATCGGATCGTGCTCTTCGTTCTCAAAGCGAAACTTCACCAGCGGCACCAGAAATGAGAATGGTTCGGCGTCGCCTGTGATGGCGCCGGCGGCAGCGGAATGAACCGGTCCTGTGAGGGCTACGCAGACATCGAGAGGGATCCCCAGGGAAATCTCCTGCCGGGTTATTCGTCCGTGCCACGGCTGAACCGACAGCGCACGGTCCTGAGGCACGCAGTAGGCCAGCATCTGCTCGTAGTCGGAAAAGGCGCAGCGCCAAGGTCCGTCCGTCGGCCACTCGGGCAGCGGGGCGAGATGGGCTTCGGCGTCCGGCGCGCTACCGTGCCCCGGACCCAGAAGAAGATCGATCCGCCCGTCCTCCGAAGTGAGCAGCGACGCTCGCCCAAGGACGTGCATGGGCAGCGCCTCGGCCGTCATACGCGCGCCGAGGGCGTGGAACGTGCGATCGATGGCGGTGCTGAGGAAGTGGACGCCCAAGGCACCGGTGCGACGGTGGTGCACGTAAACGCGCCAGTTGCTCTGCAGCGGCGAGGGCAGCAGGCGCCGCCAGCGGCCGAGCGACGCCGGCCCCAAGTGCCCATGGCGGTAACTCAGGAAAGTCAGCATCGCCTGGTCGCCGGCCTCGCCGATGCGCTGCAGTTCCAGGCCGGGCGGAATGAGTGGCTCGATGCGACGGGCGTCGACCACGTAGTTGACGTAGACGACGTCCCTCATGTCGCTGGCGAAGGCCACCGGTGGAATGCGCTCGCACAGTGTCCGCAGCAGTCGGCTGTCAGCCACCCAGTTGAGCGGAGCAGCGAGCCGGCCCCGTGGGTGGATCCACGGCGCGTACCGCCCGTAGCGGGTCTGCCGACGAGTGCGACGCAGGGCGTGCTCGGCGATCCAGGCCGCTGAGCCGACCGACAGGACCAGGGCGAGCACGGCGAGGAATACGAACATCACGAGAGTATGGCAAATGCGGTGGGGCCTTTTCCGTAAAGACGTAAGAGGAGGACCATAAGGAGAGGACCGTAAGGAGAGGAAAGGGCCGGGCGAGGCGTCGTCAGCGCATGCCGCCGGAAGCGAGGATGACGTCCCCGGTGATCCAGCGCGCGTCGTCGGAGGCCAGGAAGGTCACCAGCGGGCCGTAGTCGTCGGGGGTGCCCGTACGGCCCAGGGGCGTCGCGGCGATGGTCTGGGCCTCCTGCTCCGACCCGACATAGCCGATGGCCCTGGTGCCCTCGGTGTCCGAAGGGCCGGGCATGATCGCGTTGACACGGATGCCGCGCGGGCCCAGTTCCTTGGCCATGATGACGGTGAAGGCGTTGACGGCGCTCTTGGACGCGACGTAGAGCGAGGCGTAGGGAGGGTGGCTGACCGTGCCGGCCGTCGAGATGTTGATGATCGACCCGGCGTCGATGTCGTCCTGCGCGGCCAGGGCCTGCGTGGTCAGGATCGTGCCCAGCACGTTCGTGGTCATCTCGCGCTGGAACTCCTCCTCGGTGATGCCCGACAGCGGTGCGAAGGTGACGACGGACGCGTTGTTCACGAGCACGTCGACCGGGCCGTACACCTCGCGCGCCCGGTCGAAGAGCCGGCGTACGTCGTCGCCGCCGGCGACGTCCGCCTGGACCGCGATCGCCCGGCCGCCCTTGGCGGTGATGTCCGCGACGACCCGCTCGGCGCCTTCCGCGTCCACTCGGTAGTTCACCACTACGGCCGCGCCGGTCCCGGCCAGTGCTTTGGCGATGCCTGCGCCCAGCCCCTTCGACGCGCCTGTGACGATCGCCGTACGTGCGTTGTTGCTGCTCACAGTGGCTCCTAGAACGGTTGGTGCGTGTGGAAGCAACCGTAGGAAAACCACTTACTGATGGGAAGTACGTACTTTTTTGTAAGCTCCTGTCATGATGGAAACAGCGCAGGTCGCGACCGCCGGCAGGCTCCTGGCCCATGACACCTTCGACAGCAAGTGCCCGCTCAGGCCGATCATGGACCAGACGACAAGCCGCTGGGCGACCCTCATCGTGTCGGCCCTCGTCGGCGGCCCGCACCGTTTCGCGCAGCTGCATGTACGAGTCGGTGGCATCAGTCAGAAAATGCTGTCGCAGAACCTCAAGGCGCTGGCCCGGGCCGGACTCGTCGCCCGCCATGTCGCGCCCACCAATCCGCCTCAGGTCACCTACAGCCTGACGGAGCTCGGTGTCAGCCTGGCCGGACCGCTGACCGACCTCATCGGATGGTTCGGCCGGCACGGAGACGAACTCCTCGCCGCGCAGAAGGACTACGACAGCCGGCAGGCGGAGAGTGCTGCGAACTAGGGAGCGGATGCCTCGGCGACTTCCCCCCCGACGCCACGCGCGGCGGGTGGCTGTCCTCGGTGCGACCGGCGGAAGTCGCACGGCGAGGACGGCCTACGGCACTTGGTCCCATCACTCGTGTACGGTGATGGGACCAAGTATCGTCACTCTGCCTGCTGGAGGTCTGCCATGAGCCGAGCCGTCATCTATGAGGCGTTCGGAGGTCCCGAGGTGCTGGAGGTGCGAGAGGTCCCGGAGCCGCACGCCGGTCCGGGCGAGGTCCGTGTCCGCGTAGCGGCAGCCGGCCTGAACCCCATGGACTGGATCCTTGCCTCGCTGCCCGAGGCGGCGGAGCAGTTCGGCGTCACCGTGCCGTCCGGCTTCGGGCACGACTTCGCCGGTGTGGTGGACGAGGTCGGCGTCGGCGCCACGGGTTTTGCGGTGGGCGACCGCGTCTACGGAGGCGCGCTGAGCAGGGCCGTCGCTGACTTCGTGGTGGTCAAGGTGCCCGCGGAGGCGTCCGAGGTGCTGTCTCACACGCCGGAGGGCATCAGCGACGAGGTGGCGAGCACGCTTCCCGTGGCCGGCCTGACCGCGGCCGCCGCTCTGTCGGCGATCGACCTGCGGTCCGGCGACACCGTCCTGATCGGCGGCGCCGCCGGCGGTGTGGGCGTGTTTGCCGTACAGCTCGCGAAACTCGTCGGCGCCAGAGTGATCGGGACCGCCTCGGAGAGCACGTTCGAGTTCCTGCGGCAGCTGGGCATCGAGCCCGTGGCATACGGCGCCGGGTTGGCCGACCGGGTACGGACACTGGCCCCCGACGGCGTGACCGCGGCGACCGACCTGTTCGGCACCGAGACAGCGGAGACCGCGCTCGCGCTCGGTGTACCGCCCGAGCGGATCTCCACGATCGCCGCGGGGCCCAACCCTCCCGGCGGCGTGCGCGCGACCGGCGGCAGCGAAGCGGGGCCGGACGCGCTGGCGCGGATCACCGACGCGATCCTTGCCGGGAAGATCACCGTGCCGATCGCCGCTACCTTCCCGATCGAGCAGACCCACGACGCCGTGACCCTGCAAGCCGGACGCCACGTCCACGGCAAGATCGTGATCACTCTGTGAGCAGGTCCCCGGGTGCGCTGAACGCGATGCGGGAAGCACATGACCGCCGAGATCGGGCTCGGCAGCGCCGAACCCGCTCGGGCATCACCCGAGTGCTTGATGGTGAGGCGTCCGGGCGGCAGTTGACCTAAGGGCTGTCGGAAGAACCCATGCAGTACGTTCCCCTCGGCGCGTCGGGGCTCAAGGTCTCCCGGCTGCCCGCCTACTACCCGTGGTGGCACCGCGCCCTCAACGCCACCGACCGGCCGGATCCGGCCGAGTCGCCCTACCTGACCGAATTCCAGCGGTACGCACTTCCGGACGCCTGATCCCGGAACTCCGGTGCGGCCGGCGGGGGGTGACTGATACAGCGCCGGGACACGCCGCCCGGCTACGTCGCCGGGTCCGGTCCTGCTGTCGGCGGCTGTCGGCGGCTGCCTGTCAGCGGCCGTCGTTCAGTTCCTGGTGCATCTGGGGCTGGTTGTCCTGGTCGTGGGTGATCGCGTACTTCTCGATCTCGTTGAAGTGCCTGGAGGCAGTGCCGAGGACTTCCTTGTAGGGATTGACGCCTACGGTTTTCTCGGCGGCTCCGCCGAACAGACCGCCGCCGATGCTGCTGACGACCTTGTGTCCTTCGGCGAGGGGCTTGGCGGCGAGGTCGAGGGGGTTCTTGGGGACGCCCGCCATGTCGGCGTACTTGTCGCCGAGGCCCACGCGGGTGACGGCGATGTAGGCGTCACTGACTCCGGGCGGCAGCAGGTCCCGGTAGAACTTGATGGCCTGCTCGGTCATGAAGAGGCCGTCGTCGGTCTTCTTCCACTCCGTCTCCCGTGCCTGGTTCCACAGTTGTTCGACGTCGTCGGCGTTCTTGGGCAGGAGCCACTTCTCGGGTGTGCCGAGGTAGTGGGTGACGTAGTGCCAGGCGCAGATGAACCCGTGGGCGTCGTCCCTGGAGACGTCGACGCCGAGGTTCTTCAGGGCCTGGAGGATCTGGGTGGAGAAGACGCAGGCGGCGCCGGTGGTGTACTTCTGCGAGACGGGCTCACCCCACTTGGCATAGTCCCACTCGCCGCTCTTCTTGTGCAGCTGGCGCACAGAGGCGTGGACCAGGCGCACCTTGGTCACGTTCGCCTTCAGCGTCCCGTCTGTCATCGCCCCCTTGTTGCCCATGTCGAGGAACAGCCGTGAGGACTGCGACAGGCGCCGGCCCGGCCCTTCCACGCCGCCGAGGCGGCCGGTGGAGCGCAGGGTGAAGGCGCCGGTGGGGGAGAGGTAGGTGCCGATGAGGCCGACGGTGCCCTGGAGCATGGACGCTTCGCCGTGGTGGTGGTCGAAGAAGCCCTCCGCGGCCCTGACGTCCGCCTTCGTCCAGCCCGGCGGGTCAGCCGCGGCCTTGTCCATGAAGTCGGCGAGCCGCTCGGGCAGCTGCGCGTGGTAGTCCTGGTTCTTGCTCAGCTTGCCGATGGTGCGGAACAGGTCGTTGACCCCGTCGACCTCCCGGTTGTCGATCAGGTCGGACACCAATGCGTCGGCGTCCGGATCGCCGACCTTGTTCGCGGCCTCCAGCTCGGCCGCGATGTTGGCAGTCGTCAATGCCATAACAGAACTCCCGTCTTGTGTTGATCAGGGCTGTGGCGCTGCGGTGACCAGGCCGCTGACCTCGGCCGAGTACGGGTTTCGCCCCCGGCCGCGCTCACACGGAGCAGGAGCCAGGCAAGATCACCTTTTACGATCCTGCCTCGGCAGGCTGCACGTTCGCGATGCCCCGTTCGAGGCACGCAGGAGCACGCCCGCGTGCTGAAGCGGCGCACGGCCGCGCTCGCCGCCCGGTGGCCGCGCCGGCGTCGCCGGTCCTACGGACAGGGCTTCGCCAGGTCAGGAAGGGACAGCGCAGCCGACGAGCTTCATACACACGGTCTCGCCGGAATCGTGGCCCGTAGTAGCGCGATCGCGGGGCGGGAAGGTGTGTGTCTGGCGCGGGAGTTGCACAACGGCAGACGGTTGACGAAATCGCACGCCGGGGGTGCGTGCGACGACTGGCCGGACTCTGGCTTCGGGAAGGTCCAAGGCGTGGTGCCGAATCACCCGAAAGAGCACCCTGGGCAGTGTTGCGGTTACTGGTGGACGCGATTCATGGTGATAAGACCGTCGGCGGGCGTCGACAGGTCCCGTGAACCGTTCGGACGCCTGCCGTTCCGTCGAGTTGATCAGGTCCGAGTAGCTCGCCGTCGGATGGGTGAGCCCATCGACTCAGGCCGCAGTTTCCTCGGTTCCCCCGTGTCGGCGGCAGACCTTTCGCAGGTCCGCCGAGCTCTTGCGCCGACCTGTCCGGCACCTGCCGAGGGCAGTGCCCGGCCAGGCACCGGAAACGTCCCCAAACCATGGAGAGAGGCAGCATGAAGTCCAATTCCGGGTTCTTCGCCCGACTCGCCGTCATCGCAGGCACATTATTCGCGCTGGTCGTCGGAAACTCGGCCGCCGCCACCGCGGCCCCCGGGTTCGACAGTGGTCCTTGGCGCATCGTCAACTCCGCCACCAGCGGCCATCTCATGCCCGCCGGATACGGGCTGAACCATCAGGACGGCATCCTCATCTACGCCTGGAACGAAACGGCCACCGGCGACTCGTGGCACCTGGAGTGGGTGGAACAGAACTACTACATCATCCGCAACACGGACACCAGCAAGTGTCTCAAGCCCGGGGGCCTCTTCGACGGGCTGAAGACGTTCGTCACCCAGGCCACCTGTTCCAACAGCTACGAGTTCCAGTGGGACATCGTCTCCCGCTGGAACAACCCCTACGAGGGGCAGATCATCTCCCGCTCCACCAAACAGGCCCTGCGTCCCTACTACAACCTGCCCAATCAGGTTGTCATCCTGGACACCCCGAGTGAGTCGGCCATGAACTCCTGGTCGTTCAACCGCCTGTAACAGCACACGAAGTCGCCACGAGCTTCGACAGGCGTACGAGGCGACCGAGCTGGTCGCAGCCCTCAACCGGGGCTGCGACCAACTGGCTTGTCCGATCCTGGCCCGCGCCCAGTGGGCCGTCACTTCCCTGCCCCCCGACCAGGCGCGACTTCACCGGCCCGGCAACGATCACGGTACGGCTGTCGAGTAAGGTGCCGATGCGTCTCGCACACCTGCGAAAGAGACCATCAGCCACGGCCGTTGGCCGGAATTCGAACGGGGTGGGGATTGTCCAGGCACCGCTTGTCCAGAAAGAGCCGCTACATCGCGTGGGCGACCGCGGGAGCCGCGGTCGTCGCGGGGGCCGGGATCGCGGCGCAGACGTCGATGGCCGCCACCACCTGGCCGGCGCAGAAGACGTATACGGGGCGCGCGTTCGACGCGTGCACGGCGCCCTCGCTCGCCGCGATGAAGGCGTGGAAGACCGGCTTCTACGGCGCGGCGGCCGTCTACATCGGCGGCAAGAACCGCGGCTGCAACCAGCCCAACCTCACCAAGTCATGGGTGAAGTCGGTCAGTTCCACCGGCTGGAAGCTGATCCCGCTCTACGTCGGTGCCCAGCCGCCCTGCCAGACGGGCTCGAACCCGGAGAAGTTCACCGCCGCCAACGCCGCCTCCGTCGGCGCGAGCAACGCCAAGGACGCCGTCGCCAAGGCCTCCACGCTCGGTATGAAGGCCGGCAGCCCGATCTACCTCGACATGGAGCCGTACGACATCACGAACACGTCGTGCAACAACGCCGTACTGAGTTACGTGCGCTCCTTCACCAAGACGCTGCGCGCCAAGACGTACCGCGGCGGCTACTACGGCTTCAGCAGCTCCAGCGCCAAGGCGATCGCCACGGCCACCGACCGCACCGACCTGCCGGGCAACCTCTGGTACGCGCTGTGGGACAAGAAGAACACCACGACCACGGACTGGCCCTGGGACCCGAAGCTGTACACCGGCCACAGCCGCGCCCACCAGTACATGGTCAACAGCAAGGAGACCCGCGGCGGCCACACCATCACCGTCGACCGCAACGCCTGGGACGCTCCGGTCGCCATCATCGGCTGACCATCCCTGGGGGTGGCGTCGTCAGGAGCGCGTGCCGTGCATCCGGCGCCACCCGCGGTGGGTGTCACATGTGTTATCTGTTCGGGTCCCGGAAGCGGCCGAATCCCTTTTTGATGGCGTTCAGCGGTGAGCTGCCTGTCCTGGCTGTCTCCGACGCGGATGGCCGGGGTGTGCCGTCGCCGTTGGTGAGCTCGGCCAGTGCGGCATGCGCTGCCTCGGCTGCCTTCTGGTAGAGATCAGCGGATTTCGTCATGGCGTCGAGCGCTTCGGCGTACTTGGTGACCATGCTCTGGGCGTGGGCCAGTTCCTCGTCCGGGGTGAGCAGGTGCCAGCCCTGGCGCAACTGTGTCAGGGCCCGTTCGGCGCCTTCTGGCATGGGCCGCGGCAGCTTGGCGAACTCCTCGATGAGGGCGAGGAGTTCCGTGGGCTCGGAGCCGTCCAGGAAGACACTGTGCACGCTGAAGTGTTCCGCGTCGTGGTCCGGGCTTCGCGGCTGTGTGGGCAGGATGACGGCGCCGCCGCGCGGCAACCGCACGTTCAGTTCCCGTTTCACCGCGAAATCGGCGACCTCTGCCTGCTCCGGTGTGGCCCGGTGCTCGACCACCCGGTGCCGCAGGCCCGGCGGCAGGAACGTGGAGACCGGTTGCCGGCCCCTCGCGTCGGGTGTCATGGCCTCATGCACCACGACATGGATGTACCAGGTGTTGCGGGAGCAGTCCCGCAGGCGGCGGCGCAGCTCGCCTTCGTCCTTCGGCAGGTGGTTCGCCGTCCGCAGGCGCACCTCGGGTACGAGGTCGTGGTCCCAGGCGACCTGGTCGCTGTCGGGCCAGAACATGGTGGCGGGCGAGGGCCACCGGTGGTTCCACGCAGGCTGGGCCTCGGCGGCCAGGATCCAGGTGATTCCCTCGTTGTCCGCGCGGCGGGACCCGTGTTCGTACGTCGTCAGCTGGGCGCGCACCGTGACGCCGCCGGCCACGCTCCAGCGGGCCTCGAAGAGCCGGCGGGCCGACGGGCCGGGGCCGGCGGACTCCTCCCGCGGGTACAGGACGGTGGAGCGGGCCGCCTCCAGGGGATCGAGGTCCAGGAAGTCGTCGAGGACCCCGGCCGCCTTGAGGGCGATCAGGTTGCGCCGGACGTCCCGCTCGGGTTCGGGCCCGAGATGGCGCCCGCGCGCCAGCCATACGGTGCCGGGTACGGTCGTCGGAGAGCTGCTGTTCTTGGCCATGGAACCGTTCTGTGGGCGATCGGGGCCCGACCAGTATGGTCCCTCGCTCCTGCGCATGTCGCGCCGCGCCCCGTCCGACGGCAGGTCAACGGCCGTGTTCGGCGTGGCGTTCGCATTCCGGGCCGGCCTCCGGCGAGCGGGGTTCCGCGGCTCGCTGATGACGTACAGCCGCCGACGGGAGGCTCCGAGAGGCCGGGACGGCCACCCCCGTCGAGCGCCTCGGTGTGGGTACCGTGGCAGCCGTCCCGCTCGTCCCCGGAACAGGTCCCCCGGTCAGGTCTGCGGGCAGGTGCCGCGGTCGGGGGCCTGGCGGGAGCGGAGCCACTGGGCGAGCAGCGCGAGGGCGGCGAGGAAGGCGACCGTGGCGGCGTAGGCGACGGATGTCTCGTGGAGCCCGATATGGGTGGTGGCGATCCCGGCGACGACCGCGGGCACGCTGAAGGACAGGTAGGAGATCACGAAGGCCACGGAGAACAGTTCACCGCGTTCGGAGGGTGCGGCCATACGGGCCAGCGTGCCGAAAGTGGCGAGAGCGGAGGCGCCGAATCCGACTCCGGCGACGACGGTGCCGAGTGCCGCGGTGAGCAGGGAGTCCGCCTCGATCCCGGTCAGGGCGACGAGCGTGCCGGCCAGCAGGAGGCCGGCGCCGAGCGCGAGGGTGTGGGAGACGGGCCGGCCGCGCAGCGCGATCGCGGTCAGGCAGGCCGGTACGGTCAGCAGGGTGACCACCAGTCCGCCGACGACGTGGCTGGAGAGGCCGAACAGACCCGCGGCGACCGACGGTCCCAGGGAGAGGTAGAGGCCGCCCAGCGCCCAGCTCGCGACGAGGATCGGCACCAGACGCAGCAGGTCCGCCCGCAGGTGGGAGGCCACTTTGAGGCGGGGCTGGAGGGAGCGGGCCGCCCCGGGCCGCCGCAGCGACGTCTCGGGCAGGGCCGCGACCGCGGCCGCGGCCGGCAGGAGGGCCGCCAGCAGGAGCACGTACACGAGGCGGGTGGGGTGCGGTCCGTACTCGACGAGGATGCCGCATCCCAGAGCGCCAAGGCCCAGCCCGAAGGTGGGTGCGGCGCCGGTGACGAGGCCGGCGCGGTGCGGCGCGTGGGCGGGATTCAGATCGGCGAGGGCCGCGCCGAGGGCCGTCATGGCGGCCCCGGTGGCGACGCCCTGGACCAGTCGCGCGACCAGCAGCAGGGACACACTGTCCGCGACGAGGAAGACCGCCATCGACGCGGCTTCCAGCGCGATCGCGGACAGGAGCACCGGGCGGCGTCCGAGATGGTCGGACAGGGCGCCGAGCACCAGCAGTGCCGCGATCATCCCGAGCACGTAGACGGCGAACACCGTGGTGAGGGTGGTCGCGGAGAAGTCCCACCGCTGCTGGTAGACGACGTAGAGGGGGGAGGGCGCGCTGGACGCGGCCATGAAGAGCACGAAGACGACCGCGAGGGCGGCAAAAGCGGCCGGAGGGTTCAGCTCGCGGCGGCGACGGCGGGGCGGGACTGTGCCGGACGGCGGGGGTATCTGGTTGTCGGGCAGGGCGGAGACGGACACAACTCTCTCCAAACGCAGTGATCGATGCGTTAAGGACGCTACCACTAACGCAGCGATCGGTGCGATAATTTCCCCATGGTTGACGCTCCGACTCAAGTACGCCCCGGTGGCCGCTCCGCGAAGGTCCGGGCGGCCGTACACCGCGCCGTCGCGCAGCACCTCGCGGAGGAACCCGAACAGGCCCTGACGATCCCCGCCGTCGCCGCCCGCGCGGGCGTGCACCCGACCACGGTGTACCGACGCTGGGGTTCAGCCGCCCAGCTCCTCGGCGACGTGGCCACCAGCCGGTTCAGCGGTGACGTCGTCGTGCCCGACACCGGCACCCTCGCCGGTGACCTCGAACGCTGGCTGGGCGACGTGGCCACCGACCTCGCCGACCCCGACACGCTGGCCCTCATGCGTGCCGCCATCGGCTCAGGACCGGAAGGCGGCTGCGCCTGCATCGGCGACCGCCACGAGCAGCTCAGCGCCATCATCGAGCGCGAACGCTCCCGCGGCGGCCGTGTCCCCGAGGTGGAGAGCGCCGTCGACTTCCTGCTCGGACCGCTGTACTACCGCGCCATCTTCAGCACCGAGCCGGCCTCCAGCGGCTGGGCCCGGGAGCTGGTGGCAACTTTCCTCGCGGCGTCCGAGGCCCTGGCCTGAACCTGCCACGCGGTGCGCCGTCCCGAAGAGCTGGTCCGGTTCGGTGGCGGCCGGGGGCGTCGTCTCCTGGAAGACCGTCACTTCTTGTCCTGGATGCCGGTCAGATAGTCGCGGAGGACGTCCTCAAGGTGGTCGAAGGATTCGGCGCAGAAGAGGACCGGCTGGTAGCCGGTGACGACGTACGGCTGTCGCTGGACGGCTGTCGTGTCCAGGGGGCGGATGTCGGCCCGGGCGATGTTCTCCAGTTCTCCGCAGGACGACAGGAGGGTGGCGCCGCATGCCTTGATGTCGCCGTCCTCCTTGACGAGGCCGGCCTCCATGGTGAACCAGAACACGTTCGATACGGCGCTCACGGCCTCGCGGCCGGCCAGCCGGCGGACTGTGTGGCCGAACATCTCGTAGAGGTCGGCCCACCGGTCGTGGGCCAGGGCGGTGCCGTGACCGATGATTTCGTGGATCATGTCGGGTTCGGGGGAGAAGTGCGGCCGCGAGGGGTGCCGGATGTACTGCGTGGCCTGGAAGCGGCGCTCCGCGAGGGAGCTGTAGAAGTCACGCGGTGCGAGCATGCCGGGGGCTGGGCTGAACCGCGCTCCGGTGAGTTGCTCGATCCTGTCGGACACCTCGCCTAGCTGCGGTAGCCGGTCGGCGGGCAGGTCCAGGCGGTCGGCGCCCTCCAGGAATTCCCGGCAGGCGTGCTTGACGTGCGGGCCCGTCAGGGCCGCGCTGACCGTCCGCCACACGCGCTGTTCCTCATCGGTGTACGCGATGTCAGGAGCCGACGATGCGGGACCGGCGCGGAAGGCCGCCTCGGCGATCGCGACGCGCCGCCGGTGATAGGCGACGTCATGGTGTCCCGGATGGCTGGGAGGGAAGTCCACGACGACCGTGCCGCCAACGTTTCTGATGTCCGGGTAGCCGGAGTTCTCCTCCACGAGGAAGCCTTTCGACGGCCGGTCGGGCCGGCTGGGCCCGGGCTTTCATCGTTGCCGTGCCGCCCGGGCCGCGCGCGCAGCGCAGGTCCGAACAGGTGAACGGCGATGATCCCGCCGGCCGGGGCTTCGGCAGCCGTACCAGGTTCAGCGGGACTCGGTCGTGGCGATGGGCTGCCGCACGACGGGGTCCGGTGTCTGGGTGTCGGCAGGCGGCGTACCGTACCCCGTCGCCGCCCCGATGGTGTCGGCGGTCAGCGCGTCGACCACGTCCCTCAGGTCTCCTCGGCGGCCGAAGGCCGCACGCTGGACCGTCGCACCGCCACCCTGTCGGCACCAGCGCCGCAGGGTCCGGCAGACCCGTTCGAACTCGCCGTACTCGGTCAGCACCGGCCTGACGTCCCGCACGAGC
This sequence comes from Streptomyces aurantiacus, assembly GCF_001418335.1. Lineage (GTDB taxonomy): Bacteria > Actinomycetota > Actinomycetes > Streptomycetales > Streptomycetaceae > Streptomyces > Streptomyces aurantiacus. The sequence continues at coordinate 61,626 of NZ_LIPP01000036.1, forward strand.
TGGGTGACGAGTTCGTGCACCGGAAGCAGCCGTCCGCCGACCGTGTCCACTCCATGGCCGCGCAGCCCGTCACGCGCGGCGCGCCAGTACGCGGTGCTGAGCACGGGCTCGGGCAGTTCGGGGCCGGTGTCGCCCTTGCTCACCCGTGCCAGGGCGGTCACCACCATCGCCCTGATCAGGACGGCGAGCACGGCGACGACCTCGGCGTCGGCGACGGCGTCCATCACCCGGATCTCCACGGTCGGCAGATGTGTGCACGGCCGGACGTCCCAGAAGAGCATGCCCTCGTCGACCACCGCTTCGGCCTCCCGCAGGCCGGCGGCGACCTGGTCGTAGTGGTCCAGGGAGGAGAAGTACGGCGGCGGCCCGAAGACGGGCAGGGCATGCGCCGCCATGGTGCGCCAACTGGCGTAACCGGTGTCACGCTCCGCCCAGAAGGGAGAGTTGGCCGACAACGCGACCAGGGTCGGGAGCCAGGGACGCAGGTGGTTGCCGACCAGTACCGCCTCCTCCCGCCCCGGTACCTGGACGTGGACGTGCGTCGCCGAGATGACAGCGCCCTCCGTCCTGGCCCGGAACGTGGCATGGGCGGCAAGGTAGCGGGGATCGTCCCGAAGCCGCGCGGAGCCCAGCACGCCGAGCACAGGGGTGCCCGACGCGTGGATGCGAAGCCCGTGCGCACCCGCCGCCCGGGCGACCGCGTCCCGCATGGCGGTCAGATGACCATGGACCTGTTCCACGGTGAAGCACGGCGGCGTCTTCGCCTCGACCTGGCACTCCATGAGTTCACCGGAGAAGCGATCACCCAGCACGGCCGTGGCCTGCGGCGAAATGCGCGACGCGCCGTCGGCCACGGTCCGGCTGCCGACGGCGGTCAGGAAATACTCCTCCTCCACTCCCACAGGAGGCGGCTGGTCCCCGAACACGGCTGTCATACCGCAACCGTTCCTGCCACCGGCCGGGTCCGCAACGCGAAGGCCCCGACCCGCGTGACCGGCCTCATCCGGTACAGGCGCCTGACGCCCGGCCCGGCAAGAGACCCGCAGTCACCATGCCGGACGTTGGAACACGGTCATGACGGCCGCCCGCCGAACTGCCAGTTGTGCACCTCGATGGCAGTGGGTGGGGATCAGGCAGCGGCGAGCACGGTGTCGAGCCAGTCGAAGGAGCGCTGGTGGAACAGTGAGAGCGCGCCCTCGTGGCAGTGTTCGCCGCCGCCCTCGTCCTCGCGGAAGGTGATCAGCTCCTTCTGGCACGTCAGCTCCTCCAGCACCCGCTGCGGCTGGCCCTTGAAGAACTGGTCGTTCTCGGCGTCGAGGACGAGCGTCGGGCAGGTGATGCGGTCGGCGACGCCTGCCAGCGTGTACGCCTCGGTCGCCTTGACCAGCTCCTCCATGTCGGAGAGGCCGTAGGTCCACAGGCCGTTGCGCACCGCCCACCGCGTGCCGGTGTTCTGGGCCGTCAACGCCTCCAGGCCGCCAGGCAGCGACGCGGCGCGGTCGACGATCGCGGCGACGGCGGCGTGGAAGTCGAAGACGCCGTCGTGCAGCACGCAGGCGGCGAGCCGGTGCTCGAAGGCGGCCGCGCGTGCGGCGAGGTAGCCGCCGAGACTGGTGCCGATCAGCACGAGCCGCTCGGCGTCCACCTCGGGCACGGTGAGCGCGTAGTCGACGACCGGGATGACCACGGCCTCCCAGTCCGGCCGGAAGTGCAGGCCCTCACGGACGTTGAGGCCCTGGCCGGGGCCGTCGAAGGCGATGACGTTGTAGCCGCGCCGCAGCGCGCCCGCGGCCAGCGCCAGGTAGTCCTCCTCCAGCGTGGAGTCGTATCCGCCGTGGTAGAGCACGGTCGGGCGCGGGGCGCCGGAGTCGTCGACGAGGAAGAGGTAGCCGGGCAACGTGGTGTCCTCGTAGGGGATCCGCAGCGCGCGGACCGGGGTGTCGAGGAGGGCGGCCGCGTCGGCGAAGGTCTGTCGGGACGCCTCGGCGAGCCGCGCCGACTCGGCGTCGGCGGCGGGGTTCTCGCGGCGGTAGAAGTCGGCGGTGCGGTAGTAGTTGGACGCGCGCAGCAGCGCCTCCCGGGCGCTGACCCGGTGACCGGCGGCCAGTGCGTCGCGGCCGATGTGTTCCACGCGCGCGGCCGTCGCGGCCCACTCGGCCGACCAGGCGTCCTCGTCCCCCTCCGGTATGCGCCGGCAGGTGACCAGGACCTCGCCCAGATCGGCCCCGCTGTAGGCGGCGTAGCCCGCGGCGCGCAGCGCTTCGAAGGAGAAGGACTCGTCGTCGTAGAGGAACTTCATCCTCGACTCCCTGCTCTCGAACGAGGCGGAACGGTTCCGTCTCGCCTAGGGAGCGTAGCCTTGCGCCTTGGCGAGACGCAACCGTTCCGTCTCGTGTTAGCGTCTTCGCCATGAACGCCTTCCCCGCGCGGCGCGTCTCCGGCGGGCCCGTCCTGCAGGACGGCGTCACCGATGCCCTGACCGCTGCCTTCTTCGATGAACTCGCCGCCGTCGGCTACGGCCGGCTCTCCATCGAAGCCGTCGCCAAGCGTGCCGGGACCGGCAAGGCCGCGGTCTACCGGCGCTGGCCGTCCAAGCAGGCCATGACGGTCGCGCTGGTGTCCCGGTTCGCGGTGGCGGCGACCGGCGCCCCCGGCACCGGCAGCCTGCGCGGCGACGTCACGCAGTACCTGCGCGAGGTGATGGCCGCGCTGCGCCACCCGCTGGTCTCCAGGATCGCGCCCGACCTGGTCGCGGAGGCGGCGCGCAACGAGGAGCTCTCGCAGGCCCTGCTCACCGCGGTCCGCGATCCGCGGCGGGAGAACGCCGAGTTGGTGATCCGGCGCGCGATCGAGCGCGGCGAACTGCCTGCCGACACCGACGTCGAGCTGGGCCTGGACTTCCTGGTCGGCCCCGTCTACTGGCGCCTCGTGATGACCCGGGCCGCGACCGGGGAGGACTACCTGGAACGCCTGGTCACGAAGATCGTCAGCGCACTGGGTGCGTGAGGCTTTCTGGCGGTGTCAGGCTTGTGGGTGCCGTTGACGACGAGCAGCTTGCACGTCGGGGCACGGAGGATGCCGGAGTCGGCGAGGCTGAATTTGTGGGCCTCGGCGGCGTACCGGGCGACCGCCACCGCTGGGTCCGGGTCGCGGTACCCGAACTTGTACGCGAGCGCGTCGGACAGGGCGAACGGGTATTCCATCTGGTTCTGGGCGCCGATCCAGTCGGCGTCGAACATGTGATGGCAACCGCCGCCCTGCGCGACGACGGCGAACAGCCGGTCCGCGTGGGTGTGCGCGATGCGGAACGCGTAATAGCCGCCGGTACTGATACCCCGGGCGAGGATCCTTTCAGGGTTGAACCCGTACGCGGAGGCGCCGGCGGCCACCCAGTCGAGGACGCTGCTCATCAGCCGGTCCGGTGATGCCGGATCGTTCGGTGCCGCGGGGCAGTCGCCGGTGCCGGGGATCTCGAAGCTGATCGTCGCGTAGCCGCGGTCGACGTGCTGCTGGGTGCGCGGTGTGTGATCGGTCCGGTAGGCGTCCAGTCCGCAGATGCAGAGCACCACGGGCCACCCGGTCGCCGGCTTCTGACCCTGAGGCAGGCGGAGGTACGCCGCTATGTCGGCGTCGAGATCGCCTGCGGCCGTGTCGGCGTGCGTGAAGGGGATGCCGATCGGGATGCTCGGCGGGTCGAGCAGCCGACCGCCTTGCTCGTATGCGGCCTTGCCCTTCTCCCATGCTTCCTGGCCGAGCGGCGATCGGTTGACGGGGAACCGCGCGATCCGGCAGATCGCCGCCGCGCGCAGGAACAGATCCCTTCCCTCGACGCGCCGCCCTTCGACAGCGCTTCCTGAGCGGCGGCGACCAGCTGTTCCGCGACCGGGAAGAACGGCTTCGCGTAGTCGTCGGGCCGGTACAGGATCGCCGGGTCGTCGGCTGAGATCTTGCTCAGTTCGGCGAAGACCGGGTCGAAGTCCTCCACCCGCCCGTCGGTGAAGGGGTAGATGCCCGCTGCGCATGGCACACGCCACTTGTGCGACCACAGCGCCGAGACCGAATCGTGGTGCGCGAAGCAGGGAAACCCGTCGCGCAGGGTTCTGGCTGTCGACTGGACGTGATACGGGGGAGCGGTGGGAGCGCTGACCCCGGTGTTCATTACGGGCATGGCGGTCGGACCTCACCATCGGGTCTGAGTGCGGAAGTGGCGACGTGCCGGGTCAGCTGATGAGGCTTACGCCCAGGGCGAGGACGGCCACGCCCTGCAGTACGGCTCTGGGAACGATGACGCGGTCCCAGTCCCGTTGCCACGTACGGGCGTCGGCGGGAGTCTCGTGGGCGTCGGCAGCCGCGGTGAGCCGGCGGTTGATGGGCGCACTGATCCGCACGTAGAGCAGCACCCAGACCACCAGCAGCAGGAAGGCCGCTCCCGCGGTCGCTGATCCGGTGGGGCGGCCGGCCACCGCGGCGAGCACGGATGCGACGGCGGCGGCGATCACGCCGAGGATTCCGGGGGCCGGCATGCGCCGGTCGGCGATGCGGTGCGTGGTGCCCATGACCGAGGTGAGGGTGGCGTCGTCGACTTCCGCGAGTGCGGCTCGCTGGACGAGCGCGCAGAAGACATCGGTGCCGTAGACGATCCCCGTGCTCATGATCGCCAAGAGCGCGGCAAGTTGCGAGAGCAGTGTCATGCCTGGGCCCCGGCGCCGCCGAGCGACGGCAGCGCGCCGATCTGCTGGAACATCTGCATGAGGTTCAGCTCGTCCCAGTGCTCGACGAACATGCCGTCCTGGACGCGCCAGATGTCGATGCTGCGCATCTCGACGGGCCGGCCGCTGGCGGGGATGCCCATCAGGTCCCCGGTGTGGGTGCCGCGGTAGATGTGGCGGCCCACGACGCGGTCACCGGAGACGACCAGGTCCTCCCTCGTGACGCTCACGTCGGGCAGACCGGCGAAGAAGACCGTCCAGAACTGACGGTTGGCCTCACGTCCGTCGGCGACGAAGTCGTTGTGGTTGAGGTAGTCCTCGGCGACGAACCGGTCCACGAGGTCCGGGTTGTGGGTGTTGGTCATCTCGACGAAGAGGTCGGCGAGCTGGTGTCCGGGTGTGGTCATGTCGGCATCCTCATCAGGGGTTAGCATTGCTAGCGCTAGCAATGCTAACCCCTTGGCGGACTCGCATCAACAGCGCGCTGCAGTGCAGCTACAGTCAGGTAATGGCTATCGAGGACCGCCGGCAGCGCGAGCGCGTCGCCCGTCGCCGGCTCATCACGGCGACAGCGCGCTCCTTGGCCGAAAGTGACGGCTGGGACGCGGTCACCACGCGCAGGTTGTCCGCCGAGATCGAGTACAGCCAGCCGGTGCTGTACAAGCATTTCGGCTCGATGGAGGACATCGTCGCAGCCGTTGCGTCGGAGGGCTTCGGGGAACTCGCCGAGGCGCTGCGCGCGGCCCGTCGTCGCAGCAGCGCCCTGCCCGACGACGAGGTCGGCCGGGTCGCCGCCGCTTTCAGCGACTTCGCCGCGACGAACCCCGCGCTCTACGACGCGATGTTCACCCGGTCCACGCAACTGCGCTTCGCGGCGGACGACACCGCGGCGCCGCTCCGCCAGGCATTCAGTGAACTGCGCGGGGCGGTCGCCACCATCGCTGCTGGGCGCGACATCGACACGCTCACCGAGGTCCTCTGGGCGGCACTGCACGGACTGGTCACGCTCAGCCGCAACGATCGGCTACGCCCTGGACATGAGGCCGACCGTATCGAGGTCCTGCTCGCCCAGTTCCGCACCGCGGGGTCCTGAACTGGCGGCGTTCATCTGGAGGGTGACCCCGGATCGACGGGCCGAGACCGCCCTGTGAGCGACCATGTATTTCGGCTCTGGTTCTGTTCTTGTGATGGGATTCACGGTTCCGAGGTTCCGAGCCAGGAACCTCGGAACCGTGAATCCCATCCCCATCCCCATACCTGCCGTGCAGTACTAACTCCCTGACGGGGGTGGCCAGCCCGGTACCTGATCGCCGACATCATGGCTGGCGAAGAACGACGCCACCTCGGCAACCTCCTCCGCGTCGGGCTGATCGTTGAGGCACTCGGGCCCCGCCCATCCGCCGGACATCACTTTGGAACACGGGCTGCCCGGCCCAAGATCGGCGAGTGACAGAGCGTGCCCCAGCTCGTGAACAGCGATGCGCGAAGGGCGGTAAACCTGGGCGTCTCCGGTCTCAAGATATATCCAGCCCCTGCCTAAGCCATTGAGGAAGACGTGTGAACCGGTACCGGTCGCGGTCGTGTATTCCTTGACCCGTAGTGCCGTTGGAGTGTCCTCTTCGACGAACTTGATCCCCGGAACGGCCGTGTTCCAGATTTCCATGGCGTCGCGCACCGTATTCGCGTAGGAGCCGGCCAGGATGAGATCGATGGGAATAACCTCGGGCTCGGAATCCGCGGCACTTGCCGGAGAACCGACACCGACCACAGCAGCGCCTACGCAGACCAGGGCCGATATCAGACTCGCTACTCGACGAGGCAATTTCAGGACCTCCATCACCAGTTGTGAATTTCCGTTGACGTTGGACTCAAGCGGAACGGTGCACTCGGAAGAGTGTCGCGGTGTTGCGACGAGCATGCATTGCGGAAACCTACTTGAGGGCGCCGGCCCGGGCTACCGTGACAGACTGTGCACTGGCGGCAAATTGCCCATAAGGGTTGTACGAGAAAATGCTGCCTCGTCCCGGTCGAGCGCGACCTGTCCAACGGCGAACGCGCCGAGCACCCGCCTTCTGCTCGCCGGAGACCTCGCTCCAGCCTGCCCGTTGAGCACGGACTCAGTACGGACCGAGCGCAGCGGAAAGCCTTGGCAATGATGCCCGGTGGAGTGTGGACAGAGGAAAAAGTTGGTGATCTCATGCCGGAGGACCGCGATGACAACGTTGTAAACCGCCGGTGCCGGACGCGCTGGACGTGTCGGCACAGGCCTCGGCGCATGTTCGTCGTGCGTTCGCCGGAGTGCTGCCGTCGCGGAATGGAGCCTGCTGTGAGCCCAACGCCTTCGAGATTCCGCCGGAGATGGCGCACACCTGTGATCGTCCACCTCCTGTCCTGGGCTTCGGCGGGGTTCGTCCTGGCCGCCTCCGGTGTCGTGGCCGCGGACACCCCGAGTGCGGCGGACACCGCGAGTGCGCCGGCCCGCACCGCGACGGTGTCCGTGTCGGACGCCCGGTTCGAGGTTCTCTCACCGACCCTGATACGTACCGAGTACGCGGGTGACGGCCGCTTCGAGGACCGGTCCACCTTCAACGCGATCGGCCGGGGCTCCTTCACACCGCCCCACTACACTTCGTCGGTTCGCGACGGCGTCCTGACCATCGCCACCAGTGCGATGACACTGCGTTACCGGGTTGGCTCCGGCCCCTTCACCGCGGACAACCTGACCATGAAACTCAAGGCGGGGCAGCAGCCGGTGCTCGCAGCCCCCTGGCAGCACCCGGTCTGTGCCCCCGGCGTCCTGTGCGAGGCGGAGGACCAGCGGTACGACGGCCCCGGACTGGCCACGGACCATGGCGCGTTCACCGGCAAGGGCTTCCTGGCCGGGTTCGAGGTCGACAACAACTCCCTCTCCACGGACGTCCGGGCCAAGACGACCGGCACGTACGACTTCGCCGTGCGGTACGCCAACTCCGTCGGCGGTGACGGCCACCACGGGACCCGGTCCCTCAGCCTCAGTGTGGACGGCGGCGCGGACCAGAAGTTCAGCCTGCCCGAGACGAGTGACTGGAACACCTGGGGAGTGGCCCGGCTGCCGTTGTCCGTCAACGCCGGTCACCACACGGTGACACTGCACCGCACCGCGGCCGACACCGGGAACGTCAACATCGACAGCGTCGCCCTCCTCGGAGCCGGGGACGCCTACCCCTCCAGAGCCCAAAGCGCCGCCCCCGGCTGCCGGTTCGGCACGAGTTGCGAGGCCGAGGACGCGCTCCTGTCGGGCTCCGCGGTGGTCGCCACGGACCACAAGGGACATGCGAGATACGGATTCACCGGCGAGCTCAGCCAGGGAGCGGGCATCACCGACCGGATCGCCGGCGTACCGGAGGACGGCATCTACCTGCTGAGTCTGCGCTACGCCAACGGCACGGGCGGCGACGGCCTGCACCAGGCACGGAGCGTGCAGATCGGCACCCAGGGCGGCACCGACAGCACCCTGTCCCTGCCGCCGACGGACAACTGGGACTCCTGGTCCACGGCTTCCCTCCGCGTCAGCCTGAAGGCGGGCACGGACAAGATCACCCTGGGATGCCCCGAGGCCACCAGTTGCCACGTCAACGTGGACAGCCTGGCGCTGGCCCGCCCGCAGGACCCGGCACCCGCGCCGCACCTCGCCCTGGGCGGCTACCGGCGTAGCCTCGACGGACTCAACGGCGACAACGACCCCACCCCCTGGACCACATCCGGCCTGCTGCACCGGGACGGCTGGTACCTGCTCGACGACACGACGTCAGCGGTCTACGACCGCCGCACCAAGAAGACATCCGCTCGGCCCGCACACAACGGCCGGCCCTACCAGGACGGCTACCTCTTCGGCTTCGGCCACGACTACGCGCAGGGTCTGTCCGACCTCGCCACGCTGACGGGCCCACCGCAACTGCTGCCCCGCTGGGCCTACGGCGTGTGGTACTCCGAGTACATCGACCGCACGGCGAGCGACTACGAGAACACCGTCCTGCCCGCGTTCCGGGCCGCCGGCGTGCCGCTCGACGTACTGGTCACCGACACCGACTTCAAGTCCCCCAACACCTGGAGCGGCTGGAACTTCGATCCGGCCAAGTTCCCCGATGCGAAGGGCTTCTTCGACTGGTCCACGGACCAGGGGCTGCACAACACGCTGAACGTGCACCCCAGCATTCTCGGCAACGACCCGCAGTTCGGCAAGGCACAGGCCACGGCCAAGGGCAAGCTGCGCGCGGGGGGATGCGCGCCCGCGGGCGGCGCGGACTGCTACACCTTCGACTTCGGCGACCCGGACCAGTTGAAGGCCTATCTGGATCTGCACCGGCCGATGGACCGGGCGGGCAACGACTTCTGGTGGCTGGACTGGTGCTGCGACACCTCACAGTCCTCGCAGGCCGGTGTCACCCCGGACGCGTGGATCAACCAGCAGTACGCCGACCTCACCGCCGAGACCAGCGAGCGGGGCTTCATCCTCTCCCGCGCCTACGGTTCCCTCCAGGCAGGCGGCTACAGCGGGGGAGTGGGCCTGCCCACCGGGCCCTGGGCCGACAAACGGACCACGCTGCACTTCTCGGGTGACACGACGTCCAACTGGGGCACCCTGCGCGCCGAGATCGGCTACACACCGGGCGAGTCCGCCGCCACCGGCATGGCCGCCATCAGCCATGACATCGGCGGCCACAACGACGGCTACGGCATTCCCGGAGCCGAGACGTACACCTCCGACGGCCAGACGCACCGGACCACCAAGCTGCCCGACGACCTGTACGCACGATGGGTGCAGTTCGGGACGTTCCAGCCGATCGACCGCCTGCACAGCAATCACAGCGACCGGCTCCCCTGGCAGTACGGCTCCGAGGCGAGGAAGTCCGCCGAGAAGTTCCTCAGACTGCGCGAGGCGCTGGTGCCCTACACCTACACCCTGGCTCAGGAGGCCGCCGTCACCGGTACACCGCTCGTCCGGCCGCTGTACCTGCAGTATCCGGAGGAGGAGAGCGCCTACAGCAAGGCGGGCGCCGAGTACCTGTACGGGCCCGACATGCTGGTCGCGCCGGTCACGACGCCCGGCACCAGCACCACGACCTCGGTCTGGTTCCCGCCGGGGCGGTGGACGGACTACTTCACCGGACGCACCTACACCGCGCCCGCCGGCGGAGCCACCCACGACGTCACGACGACCCTGGACACCATGCCGGTCTTCGTCCGCGCGGGCGGCATCGTCACCACGCGCTCCGAGAACGTGGCCAACGACGCGCAGCACCCGCTGAACAAGGCCGGCGTCACCGTCGCCACGGGGGCCTCCGGTCTCTCCTCCCTCTACGAGGACGACGGCACCGGCCCCGTGTCGAAGCGGGCGGCGACCACACAACTGCGGTACACCGAGCACAACGGCTCCCACCTCCTGAAGATCGCCCCTGCCAAGGGGTCCTTCAAGGGCCAGGTGAGCAGCCGCGAGTGGACGGTGTCCTTCCGAGGGGTGGAACACGAGCCGGCCCGCGTGACCCTGAACGGCACCAGGACGGCCGCATCGGCCTGGCGGTGGGACGCCGACACCCACACCCTCAGCGTCACGGTGCCCTCACGAAGCATCCGGAAGGCAACGACCGTCATGTACCGATAGCCGACAGCTGACAGCCGGCTCCCCCGTGCCTGGTGGGGTGCTCCCCGTTCCGGTGTGTCCGGACGGGGGCGCCCCACGCGGCGCGAGGCCGTACGGGCGGTACTCACCGGTGTCGGCGCGCGTGCCGCGTCCGCCCGGGAGTCACGCCGGCCGGCTCGATGACCCGTGACTGCACGAGCTCATAGACCATGGTCGTCTGTACGTCGGCCACCTCTCGCCGCTCCGTAAGCCTGTCGATCACGAAGGCATACACGCCGTTCACGTCCGGCACCGCGACGTGAAGCAGGAAGTCGTAGGCGCCGGACGTGACGAACATGGCGATCACTTCCGGCAGCTGCTGCGCCCATTCCCGGAATCCTTCGATGACGGGCCGGGCCGGGGGCCGGATCCGGACCGAGATGAGCGCCTGCACCGGCCGGCCCGCCGCCTCCAGATCCAGCGCCGCGTGGTAGCCCGTGATCAGACCGCCCTCCCGCAGCACACGCACACGCTCCAGCGACGTGGACGGTGAGACACCCGTCTTGGCGGCGAGGTCCCGGTTCGTCTGCCGTGCATCGTTCTGCAACTCCCGCAGAAGAGCCATGTCCAGCGCATCAAGTTCCATGATCTGTCCCATACGCCTTACGAAGTTCGCTGCCTGCATCAACAGAATGAACTAATACCTACTCTATGACCTCGTGAGGCAACAAAAACATGGATTCACCACGGGTGCCGGTCTGATCCTCGGAGCCGCACTGCTGTGGGGCACCGTCGGACCCGCACAAGCTCTGGCCGACGTCCCCATGGGACCCGCCGCCCTCGGAGGCTGGCGACTGCTGGTCGGCGGAGCAGTACTGGGCGCTCTCCACAGCCGCCATCTGAGGGCCCTGCTCCCCGCTCTGCGGCAGGGCATGGCCCGGCCCTTGCTGATATGCGCCGCGGCCACGGCCGTCTTCCAGGCGGCCTTCCTCTATTCCACCGCGCACACGGGCGCCGCGCTGGCCACCGTCGTCGCCCTGGGCGTCGCTCCCGTCGCCACGGGCCTCATCGCCCGATCCGTCAACGGTGAACACCTGACCCGGACATGGCTGATCGCCACCACCGCCGCTGTGACCGGCTGCGCGCTGCTCCTCTCGCCCACCGGCAGCAGCGTCGACGCCTTCGGCTTGCTGGCGGCCACCGTCTCCGGCGTCTGCTACGGCCTGTACACCGTGTACGCGAAGCAGCTGACCACCGACCACCCGGGCGTCCCCCTGCCGGCCGTGTCCGCCCTGGCGCTGCTGCTGGGAGCCGTTCCGCTGATGCCGTGGATGGTCATCGACTCGGCCGCGCTCGGGCAGCCCACCGGTCTTGCGCTGATCGCCTGGCTGGGGCTGGCCTCCACCACCCTGGCCTACTGGCTGTTCTCCATCGGTATCACCTCGACCAGCGCCGCGGCCGTGGGTACGCTCAGCCTTGCCGAGCCGTTCGCGGCGTTCGTCCTCGGCGTCTTCGTCCTGCACGAGCACCTCACCCCGAGTTCCGTCCTCGGAAGCCTGTTGATGTGCGCCGGACTGGCGGCAGCCTGCTTCCCCGCCCGCCGCACACGGTCCGCCACCGCCCCCGCCGAGCCACAGCCGTCACCCGTGGTGCGGACGAACGCGGGTTCCCTGTCAGTGCCGACGCCGGGCGGCCATCCACTGCCAGAGGTGAGTTCCGTTGACACTGGGGTCGTTGCGGGCGACGTAGATCCACGACCAGTGGCCGGCGAACTGGTAGCCGTTTCGGACGACGTGGTCGTAGAGCGTCATCTGCGAGCCGGGGATGAGGTCGTGGGCGTGGGCGGTGTTGGCCTGCGGGTCCACCGTGGTGTCGTCGCGGGAGGCGACGAGCCAGCTGGGGGTGCCGATCTTCGCCAGCTCACTGTCGGGGATCAGCGGTGCGCCGCCGGACGGCAAGGACGCGACAATGCCGCAGATCGGCACGGAAGCAGCGAACAGGCTCGGGTAGACGGTGGTCATCTTCATGCTCATATAGCCGCCGTTGCTGCAGCCGACGACGTAGATCCGGTCCCGGTCGATGCGGTTCCTGCTCGCGACGTCGCCGATGATCTCGTGGATGAGGGGAGCGAAGCGGGGGCCGTCCTGCATCCAGGCGGAGGTGCTTTGCGGGGCGACGACATAGGCGCCGTCGAAGATGCGTTGTGCCTGGGGGGTGGCGAAGCCCAGTGCGCCGCGGTTGGCTCGTAGCGTGGTCTCGTTGTCGTAGTAGTTGTCAGGTAGTGAGGCGCCCTCACCCCCGCCGTGCAGCCAGACGATCAAAGGGCGCTTGCCCCGCCGGGAGGAGTGGGAGCCGGTGGGTGAGTACAGCCGGTACTTCATTCCCGAGCCGGAGACGTGCGAGCTGAACGCGTCGACCTCGGGGTCCGACACCCGATGGCCCTGCACGAAGTCCTTGATGGTGATCAATCGGTGATTGCGCAGGGCGATCGGGGCGTTCTGAGTGAGGGTGTAGGCGAGGTCGAGCACGACGTTGCGGCCCCTGCCCGCGATGTAGCCGAGGGTGCTGCCGCCGATCCGGCCTTCGGCGTGGGCCAGGTCGAGGACGATGTCGCCGCGGTGGTCGAGCCGGACGGCGGTCACCGTGCGGTCGAGGTCGTACTCGCTGAAGATGACGTCGTCGGCGGCGAGGGGAATCGGGCTGGTGGCCTTGGCGTGCACGGTGAAGGTGCCGGTGGTCAGGCCGGCCGGGTCGATCGGGCCGAGACGGGCGGTGTCGAGGGTGAGCGAGGTGACCTGCTCGCCGCCGTCGAGCACCTGGGCGTTGAGGGTGAATCTCACGCCGCTGGCTGCCTGGTCGTCGGCATGCGCGGCGACGCCGGGCAGGGACAGGCCGGCGGCGGCGCCCGTGCCGACGGCCAGAAGGGTGCGACGGCTGATCGGTGTGGGCATGCGGACTCCTTGCGTCGTGGGGGAGATGTCAGCGCAGTCTGTTTGCCGAACCGGGCGGTGAGCCCTGAGAGTTGACGGCTGCCCACCACGTACAGGATCAGGACGGACAGTGCTGTGGGCAAGACGTAGGGGAGCACCACCGGTAATCACCCTCGGCAATCACCCTCGGCAATCACAACGTCCGCGCGACCGGCCCCGACTCGCCGCAGGACCGCCACCTGCCGGCAGATCCACCCGTGCCGCCGACTGCACCTGGTCTGTCAGCTACACCCGGCCGCCCGCGGCACACCCGGCCGGCGACGCCGTCAGGCAGTGCGACACGTACAGGCGTACCGCGTCGTACAACCGGTAACGGATCTGCCCGTCGTCGTCGATCTGGCTGATGTGCAGCACCTGCCGGTACAGCAGTTCGTCGAGGATCTCCATCGCCATGTCCCTCGACGGTGCCACCCCCCGGGTCACGAGGTCGTTCACTCCGAAATCGTCGTTTGCCGTGCCGAGTTGTGCGAGCGCGGTCTGGACGGGCAGTGGCAGCGACCGGTGATGGGCCGCCACGCTCGACTGAAGTGACAGGTCCCCGACGCGCAGGGCCCGGAGGCGGTCCTGCTCGAACAGCAGGCGGCCGGCCATGTCGCGCAGTGAGCGGTGCGGGCGTGCCGCGAGCCACAGTCCGGCGATGTGCAGGGCCAGGGGCAGCCGCGCGCAGGACCGTAAAATGCTGAGCGCGGCCTGCTGTTCCGCCTGGACGCGGTCGGGGCCCACCAACTCCTCCAGAGCCGCCTGCGCGTCCCACTGGCTGAGGGCGCCGATCCGGTGGAGCGACTGCGCGGGCAGTGCGGGCAGTTCTCGCCGTGCGGCCACCAGCACGGCGCTGCTGACGTCCTCCACCAGCAGCGGCCGGATCTGGGCCTCGCTGTCGGCGTTGTCCAGGACCACGAGGACGTGTCTCGTGCTGAGTACGTCCCGCAGCTGTGCGCCCGCCTCCTCGGGATTGTCGGCGGCGGGCACGCCACCGAGTGAACGGAGTATGCGGCGGACGAGGGTGTCCGGCCCGAGAGGCGGCGAGGAAGCCGGATGCAGGTCGACGAAGACCTGCCCGTCCGGGAACTGGTCCCGTACGCCGTGAGCGGTCTGCAGGACCAGCGAGGTCTTGCCCGAGCCGGGCGGCCCGACCACGATCGCCGGCTGTGCGTGGTCGCGCTGTTCCCTCGTCGTGACGAGCGTCCGCAGGGAAGCGATGAGCGGCTCCCTGCCGACGAGACGGTGGCGCGGTGCGGCCGGGAGCTCCGCGGGCGGCAGACGGCGCGGCGAGCCGGACCGGTGGCCGGCGCCCGGTCTGCTCAGCAGCCGGTCCGCCGCGGCGGGCGGCAGCCCGAGTGCTTCGGCGAGCAGAAGCAGTGACTGTCTGCGCGGGCGGGAGGTGTGGCCGGTCTCCAGGTTGCGGATGGCCCGCACGCTGAGGCCGGAGCGCTGCGCGAGGTCCTCCTGCGTGAGACAGGCTGCCTCACGCGCGGTGACCAGTGCCGTCGCCGACGTGTCCGACGTTAGGGTTTCGCTCACGACAAGTCCATCTCGTTGTTCCGACAGCTGTGTGGGTGGGCGGTGACGACCGTGAACGCTCCGGCGGACGGAGACCGGAGAGGGGACGAGTGGTCGGTGCGGCCGCGAAGCCGCCGGGCGGCGGTGTTCAGGCGACCGCCGTGGGCGAAGCTCCGGCACGGTGCGGCGGGAGTGGGGTCCTGCGAGCGGGGGCGCGGATGCGGGGGCGAGGAGCCGGTCTTCGACCTGACGGTCCGCGGGCGCGGATCGGCTCGGGCGTTCAGTCCGGCGGGGGCTTGAGGTTGACCACGAACTTGTAGCGGGAGCCGCGGTACACGGAGCGGACCCATTCCACCGGCGCACCGTGCGCGTCCTGTGAGTGACGGCAGAGCAGCAACACCGGATGGCCGACCTCCGTGGCGAGGAGCGTGGCGTCGCGGGGTGTCGCCAGGGACGTCTCGATGACCTCCTGCGCCTCGGTGAGGTGCACGCCATAGACCTCGGCGAGCGCGGTGTACAGCGAACGGTGGGTGGCCAACGACGCCGCCAGGGCGGGGAAACGGCGTGCGGACAGGTGTGAGGTCTCGATCGCCATGGGCTCACCGCTGGCCAGCCGCAGCCGTTCGATGCGCAGCACTCTGTCGCCGACATCGATGTCAAGCAGCTGGGCCAGTTTGTCGTCGGCTTCGATGTGGCGGATGTCCAGGGTCCGGGAAGCGGGCGCGAGGCCCTGAGCGTGCATGTCCTCGGTGTGGGACATGAGTTGCAGCGTGCGAGAGAGCTTGGGCCGGGCGACGAACGTGCCCTTGCCCTGCATGCGGTCCAGTCGGCCCTCGCCCACGAGTTCCTGCAAGGCGCGCCGGACCGTGGTGCGCGAGGTGTTCAGCTCCAGTGCGAGTAATCGCTCGGCCGGCATGCGCGCACCGGGTGTGCGCGACTGTGTCATCTCCAGGACTCGCTGCTTGACGCGGTAGTACTTCGGCACTCGTGCGCCGGGTCCGGTCGCCCGCGTGTCGTTCCGGGCACCGCTGACGTCCGTGGTCATGGCCTGCCTTCCCGGCGGAGTCGCCGTTTTCCCGTTTATAGACCCGCACCCGTCCTTTGGTCTAGTCCAAACGAGGGCGTGTCGCCGCGGACCTGGGGCGGGTCGCGGGTGGCTCCGCGACCCTGAACCCCGCTTTACCCGGCCGACCTTGACGCTGCCAAAAGTCTAGGCCAAGCTCCCGGAGGCAGGTCTACACCAGTGGGCGGTCGGTCACGGCAGGTGCGGCGCCGTGGGCGACCTCCGTCATGGACGCACGCCCGGCGGCACCTCCGAGGTGGGAGGCCGTTCGGCGCGGCGCGAGTGACGGCGTCCACCCGCTGTTCGCGCGCCCGCCCCGATCCGCTGCCGCTCCGCCCGCCCGACTCACCAACGGCCTGACCGACGGCATCGAAAGGGATGACGCACAGATGACAACGCTCGCCACCCACCACGACACCCTCACCCGTGACGCCCTCGCGGTACTTCTGCCGGGGTTCGCCGGCACCACGGCACCGGACTGGGTGCGCCGTCGCGTCAGCGAGGGGCTGGCATCCGTCGCCCTGTTCGGCCGCAACGTCGCCACGCACGACCAACTGGCCGACCTGACCACCCGTTTGCGGGCGGAACGGGACGATCTGCTGATCGCCATCGACGAGGAGAGCGGCGACGTCACCCGCCTGGACGTCCGTACGGGCTCCTCGTTCCCCGGCAACCACGCCCTGGGCGCCGTCGACGACCCGGCCCTGACGCGCGGTGTCGCCCGCGAACTGGGCCGCCGCCTCGGCGCATGCGGCATCGACTTCGACTGGGCGCCGTCCGCGGACGTCAACGCCAACCCCGACAACCCGGTCATCGGCGTACGTTCCTTCGGCGCGGACACCGACCTGGTGGCCCGGCACACCGCCGCCTACGTCCAGGGTCTGCAGTCCACCGGCGTCGCTGCCTGCACCAAGCACTTTCCCGGCCACGGCGACACCAACGTCGACTCCCACCACGCGGTGCCGCGCATCGAGGTGGACACCGACACCCTCTACGGACGCGAACTCGTCCCGTTCCGCGCGGCCATCGAGGCGGAGACCCGCGCCATCATGAGCGCGCACATCCTCGTCCCCGCCCTGGACCCGGACCGCCCGGGGACCCTCTCCCGCCCCATCCTCACCGACCTGCTGCGCGGCGAACTCGGCTACGACGGGCTGATCGTCACGGACGGCATGGAGATGCGCGCGATTTCGGAGGCGTACGGTCTGGAACACGGAGTCGTGCTGGCGATAGCGGCGGGTGCCGACGCGATCTGCGTGGGCGGCGGACTGTGCGACGAGGGCACGGTGCTGAGCCTGCGGGACTCGCTCGTCGCCGCCGTCCGCTCCGGCGAACTCCCGGAGGAGCGGCTCGCCGACGCCGCCACCCGGGTGCGGAGCCTGGCGCAGTGGACGGCCGACGCACGGCGGGGCGGCGCGGCGCAGGTGACGGCCGACCCGGAGATCGGGCTCGTGGCGGCACGCCGTGCGCTGACCGTGCGGCGCACGGGGGCCGCGTCACCGGTCGAGGAGCCCGTGTACGTCGCGACGTTCCATCCGGCCGCGAACATCGCCGTCGGCCACGAGACCCCGTGGGGCGTCGACCTCGAACTGGAGCGGTTGCTGCCGGGCACGACGTCCGGGTCCTTCACCGGCTCCGACGCGGGTGGGGCGGCCCTTGCGGCGGCGGGCGGCCGTCGCATCGTCGCGGTGGTCCGTGACGAGCACCGGCACGACTGGATGCGAGCGGCCCTGGACGTGCTCCTGGCCGCGCGCCCGGACACGATCGTCGTCGAGATGGGCGTGCCGCAGGCGCCGCCGAGGGGCGCCGTCCACCTCGCCACGTACGGAGCCGCCCGCGTCTGCGGCGTGGCCGCGGCCGAGCGGATCGTCACCGGCTGACGTACGCGATGCGGATCACCGCGGGGTGACGTACGGCGAAGGGCTCGTCACGGCATGCATCAGGTAAGTGCCGGTAACCGGCAGTTGACCGGCACTTGGCGGCAGTTTCCGCGGGAGCGGGTTGACCCCGCCCAATGGTCTAGGCCAGCTTGAAGAAGCCTCGGTTCGGCTCCCGCACCGGCCGAGAGCGGGCCACTCGGCCCCTGAACTACCGCACCTGGAGTCATCGCATGCCGAAACCCTCCCCCTATCTGCATCGAGCAGCCTCCGCGCGCCCCTACTTCAGCGCGGACGCCGAGACGTACCTCACGCCGACGCCCCTCAGAGACATCTCCAAGGCGCGACCGCTGCGTGTGCTGTCGCCCCAGGACCTGGAGTTCTGGCAGACGTACGGCTACGTCGTCGTCCGCGACGCCATCTCGCCCGGTGCGGCGAAGAGCCTCCTCGAATTCGCCTGGGAGTTCCAGGGACTCGACCCGGACCGCCCCGAAACCTGGTACCAGGAACGGGAGTTCCGCTCGGACCTGGACCGCGACCTGCACGTGTACGGCTTCGTCGAGGCGTATCACCACCAGCACCTCTGGGACAGCCGTCAGACGGAGCGCGTCTACGACGCCTTCGTCGACGTATGGGACTGCGAAGAGCTGTGGGTCACGCTCGACCGGCTCAACCTCAACCCGCCCAACCGGGGCAACCGTTCGCGCTCCCTCATCGAGGCGACCGACGAGGGCTTCGACATCGAACTGCACTGGGACGTCGACACCACGCTCGGCATACTGCCCCAGCGGGTGCAGGGCATCATCGCCCTCAACGACACCCAGCCCGAACTCGGCGGCTTCCAGTGCGCGCCCGAGCTCTTCCGGCGCTTCGACGAGTGGAAGGTCACGCAGCCGGCCGACCGCGACCCCATCCGGCCCTCGATCGACCGCTCGCAGTACCCCGTCGTGCGCCCGGACCTCCAGGCCGGCGACCTGCTGATCTTCAACGGGCTGCTGGCGCACGGAGTGGCGCCCAACCACTCCGACAACGGTGTGCGAGCGGTCCAGTACCTGTCGATGATGCCCGCCCTCAACGAACACGAGGAACTGCGCAGTTCCCGCGTCGAGTCCTGGCGGACGCTCAGCACGCCCGGCTGGAACGGAACTCTGCTCGGCGACGCGACGCAGCACGAATCGCTCAGGTACGGGCCCGCCACACTCAACGGCCTGGGCAAAAGGCTTCTGGGACTGGATCCCTGGAGCGGACAAGAGACCGAGCAGTGACCCCGACAGTGACCCGAACAGGCGGCGTCGACCGCATCTGCCTGGCACTGCCCACCAACAGGGCCTGCTCGGCCGCCATATCCGCCCTCGCGGACGAAGCGGCGTACGCGACGCGCCACTTCGGTGTCGAAGTACATCTGCTGATCCTCGACTCCTCCGACGAGGCCACCCGGTCCGACCACGCGCGCGTCACGGCCGCGCTGCCCGTCAACCCCGACGTGGTCGTGCACCACCTCGACGAACAGCGCCAGCGGGACGTCCTGCGGCGCCTGATCCGGCACGCAGGCCTGGCCGCACCCGCCCTGTTCCTCGATCTCCTGCTGCCGGACGCCGTCTCCTACGGAGCCTGCACGAACCGTGCCTTCCTGATCGCCGGCGCCCTCGGCTGCCGGTCCGTGCACCGACGGGACTCCGACAGCGCCTACCAGACACTGGACGGCGAGCCGGTCTTCCCGATCCACCACGAACTTGCGTCCCTGGGCAGACCCGCCACCGAAGCGTCGGCCGAGGTCTCCGCGACGACCCTCGACCTCGCCCACGCCCATGCCCAGCGCCCCGTGTCCATGGTCGGCGCCTCCTTCATCGGTGAACTCTCCGTGGACATCGACGAAATCAGGCGGCTGGACGAGACCATCTACCACGACGTCGTGAGTCTGTGGGCGCCCGGCCACTGGCCCGAGGAGCAGAAACGGCAGCTCGTGGAGGAGTCCTTCAAGGGCGCCGGGACCGATCGCTTCACCCAGGACCACTCGGTGCTGACACTGGTCGATCCCATGCGGGTGGACATGTGCAACATCAGCTTCCGGCACGAGGTGTACGAGCGGGTGCCACTGCCCCCGGCGACCAGCACCATCGGCAGCGACTACTTCCTCATCCACCTCGTCCACGACGCCGCCCTCCCGGGTGTGCTGCACAACCGCGACATCGAGAACTTCTACACCCCGGAACGGCGCACCGACGCCGGGTTCATGGCGTACCAGACACGGTTCGTGAAGTTCCTGCTGTCGATGCTCTACTTCAACTTCGTCTACGACGGGATGGCCGCGGCGGGCCCCGCGCTCCTCGACGACCAGCAGAAGATCCGTCCGGAGACAGTGGTCGACCTGCTCCGTGCGAGCACGGGCCTGGACCGGACCGAGAATCTGTGGCGGCTGGAAAGCGTAGGCATCTCCTACCGGAAACTCGGCGGCAGATACGAGGAGTTCGCCGACCGGTTGACGGCTCGCCGCGACCAGTTGCTGGACGAGGCCGCGAGGGACATGGAGGACTTCGCCCTGCTGACCGAGGCCTGGGGTCCGCTGATGCGCGCGGCCAGGGACCACGGGATCGGGAGCGCGGCCGAGTGAGCATGTACGTCGACGCTGACGCGCGGCTGTCCGCCGCACTGACCGCCGCCTCGTCGGACCGTATCGTCTTCGACCTCACGGGGATCGAGGGCCAGTACGAGCGGCTTCTGAGCGAACTGCCGGACGTCGATGTGCGGTTCGCGATGAAGGCCTGTCCCGTCGACGAGGTCCTCACGTGCCTCGCGGACCGCGGCGCAGGCTTCGACGCGGCGAGCCCCACCGAGATCGAACAGGCGCTGCGCACCGGGGTGCCCGTGGCACGGATCCACTACGGGAACACCGTCAAGTCCGACGCGAACATCGCCGAGGCCCACCGGCTCGGCGTGCGCACCTTCGCCACCGACAGCGTGCAGGACGTGGCGGCGATCGCCGCTCACGCCCCCGGGTCCCGGGTGTTCTGCCGCCTCGCCACCAGCGGGGACGGCGCCCTGTGGGGTCTGAGCCGGAAGTTCGGCTGCTCGCGGGACGACGCGGTGCGGGTGCTGGACGCGGCGCGAGCGGCCGGTCTGACACCGGCAGGTCTTTCGGTCCACGTCGGCTCGCAGCAGATGACCTGCGAGGCCTGGCGACAGGCCTTCGACCTGCTCGCCGACACACTCGTGGCGCTCCACGAGCAGGGCATCGCCGTGGATCATATCAACCTCGGCGGCGGCCTGCCCGCGCTGGGATACCTCGACCGGCACGGCACACGGCTCGACCCCCCGTTGGACAAGATGTTCGCCGTGATCCGCGACGGAATGGAGCAGTTGCGGGCCGTCAACGGCGCACCGCTGGACTTCGTCATGGAACCGGGCCGGCATCTGGTGGCCGACCACGGCGCCATCCGCGCGCACGTGTACCGGCTCACCTCGCGCCAGAAGTCCGACGGCGAACGTGTCCACTGGCTGTATCTGAGCAGCGGCAAGTTCAACGGGCTCTATGAAATGGACCAGTTGAGCTACCGGCTCGTCTTTCCCAGGCACGTCGACGGACCGCAGGTGAGCGCGGTCGTCGCGGGCCCGACGTGCGACAGCGACGACGCGTACGGCTCCGGACATCATCCCGTGCCGGTGCCGGAAGCCGTCACCTCCGGCGAGCCGGTGTGGATCCTCGCCGCGGGCGCCTACGCCACCAGCTATATGACGCAGGGGTTCAACGGCTTCCCGCCGCTGCCCTACACGTGCGTCCGAGACACCTCCTCCCTGGCGGGAACAGACACGACACTCGCCGGAACAGAGACGACAAGGGGGAACTAGGTGAGCCGAGACATGTGTCCTCGCCCCATACGGGACAGTGACTGGCCCAACGTGGCCGCGCTGGAGGCCGATGCCTACGCGGGCAGTTCCCTCGCCGAGGGACGCGCGGTGCTGGAATCCCGGGGGCGGGCCGCACCGGCCACCTGCTTCGTCCTGGACCTCGACGGCCGCGTCGCGGGCTACGTACTCGCCCTGCCCTACCCGATGTTCCAGTACCCGGACCTGGCCCGCGCGGAGCGGCCCGCCGTCCCCTCGCGGAACCTGCACCTGCACGACATGGTCGTCGCGCGGGACCAGCGCGGCAGGGGGCGGGGGAGCGGACTGCTGAACCACCTCACGCGGACGGCCGGGACGGCGGGGTACGACCACATCTCCCTGGTCGCCGTCGAGGGAAAGGCGACCTTCTGGGCGTCCCGCGGGTTCCTGGCTCACCAGGGGGTCGCGGTCCCGCCCGACTACGGCGACAACGCCGTCTACATGTCCCGGGCCCTGACCGGTGTCCGTATCAGTGGTGCGACGAAAGCAGACCGTTTCCCATGCCCCGTGCCCTAGACGATTTCCGGCGGGCGCAGTTGGCCATCGCGGCCCTGTTCTGCTTCCTCGGGTTCCAGTACGCCACCTGGGCCTCCCGGCTGCCCGCCCTCAAGTCCCGGCTGGGCCTGAGCGAGACGGAGGTGGGGCTGCTCCTGATGGCCTGCGGGGCGGGAGCGGCGGCTTCCTTCCCCCTCGTCGCGTACCTGATGAAGCGCCTGGGCTCCAGATCCCTGTCCCTGGTGTCCGCGCTGTGCCTGGTGGTCATTCTCCTCGGGTTGTCCGCCGCGCCGAACTATCCCGTGGCCCTGCTGGTCATCTGTGCCGACGGCGTGGCGGTCGGCTGCCTGAACGTGGCCATGAACGCGCAGGGTGCCGCCTTGGAATCGGCCTACCAGCGCACCGCCATGACCCAGCTGCACGCGACGTTCAGCGGTGGATCCTTCGCCGCGGCGCTCCTGGCATCGGGCATGAACACGGTCACCTCGTCCATGGCGGCGCACTTCGCGGCCGCGGCTGTCCTCCTCGTGCTGCTGCTCGCCTACGCGGGACCGCGGTTGCTGGCGGACCGGCCCAAGGGGCAGGAACAGCCCGCCGCAGCCGAGGAGAAGGCCAAGGGCCGTCGCCGCGGGCTGACGTTGCCCGCGCAGGTGACGCTGTGGCTGGGCTGCGCCATGGTGTTCGGCACGGTCACCGAAGGTGCCATGAACGACTGGTCGGCGCTCTACATGAAGGATGTCGCCGACGCACCGGACCGGCTCGCGCCACTGGGCATCGCCGTCGTCTCGGTCATGATGGTCCTGGCGCGCTTCCTCGGCGACGGCTGGCGCAGCCGCTGGGGCGACGCCCGTGTCGTCCGCGTCGGCAGCGCGGTGGCCGGCACCGGACTGGCCCTGGCGCTGCTGGCGGGCGGCGTGGTGCCCTCACTCATCGGATTCGCCTGCGTGGGTCTGGGCATCGCGGCCGTGACACCCTGTCTCTACGTTGCCGCGGCAGCCCAGGGCTCGGACGCACTGGCCCTGGTCGCGACCATGGGAACCATCGGCCTCCTGGCAGGCCCGGCCGTCATCGGATTCGTAGCCGGAGCCAGCAGCCTCACTTGGGGCATGGCCGTCGTCGCCGCGTCGGCGCTCCTCGTATCGCTCTGCACCACACGGATACGCTGGAACACGGCAAAGGGGGCCGTGAGTTCATAACTGCGCCGAGCCGCTACGACGTTCCTCCACCACCCTGTCGTCGGCGACCTCGACGCTGAACCGCACGAATGAAGGTGCGTACGGTCGCGGCCGCAGCGAGGTCATATACGTGAATCAAGATCTCTGACGTAAAAACGCGACGGGGTATGGCGTCAACGGCGGCGCGATGCGAAGCCTTCTCGATCGGCTGAATTCATGTAGATGAACCGATGTGTGGAGTTCCTTCGTCTTGAGTGTTGACCTCAAAAGACAGACGCCAGCACACTGAACATCGTCCCCCTCGTTGGGCGAACGGCATCTCCCCGTACCCAATGGGCGCATTGCCGCACCGGCGTTACCGCTTTCACGGCACTTCAGCGCACTGCACTCATGTCACTGCATGTCACTGCACTTCAGCGCACTTTGACGAAGCACGTCGCTCTGCCTCCGCCGCGCGCATTCCGCTGCCCTGCCACGAGACGAGGAGCACGTCATGACCGGGTTCAATCGTCGTGATTTCATCAGAGCCGCCGGTGTCGGATCCGCCGCCCTGACCCTGCCGTTGGCAGGCATGGCGGGCCGGGCGACCGCGGGGGCGTCCCTGCCGACGGCTCTGCGAGCAGTCGTGAACGCGTCGGGTACCTGGCAGGTGACCGCGACCGTCCTGGGCTGGACCTTCGGTGGTTCGGTCGGCTCGGCCGCGACCGGCATCGCCACCCGTTCGGGTTCGGACGCGGTGGGCGCGTACACCGAGACCACGTTCACGTTCCAGGAGGGTGCGCGACGGGGCGGTATCCGCGTCTACGACAGCGCGTCGGCCGTCGTCTTCACCGACACCTGCGTCAGGGCAGCCGCCAACTCCAAGCCCTTCCCGACCCTCACCCAATATCCCGAGCTCGGCCACCGGTTGAGCCACAGGGAGTGCTTCGGGAGGGTCCAGTTCAACACCTTCGCGAGTGCGGCCGACAGCCCGTGGGCGTACTTCGACGACGAGGGCAACACCTTCCTGCTCTCGGCGGCGAGCCACTTCCAGGACACGCGGACCACCCAGGCCGCGGACGGCTCGATAGCGGTCGGCGTGCTCGGTTCGATCGCCACCCTGCCGGCCGGCTACACCCGGCGGACGATCCTGTCGGTCAAGGCAGGGATCGGCGCCGCCCACCGCGCGTGGGGCACCGCGCTGACGCGGCTGGCGGGCAAGACCCCACCGCCCAACGACCGGGGTGTGATCCTCAACAAGCTGGGCTACTGGACCGACAACGGCGCGGACTACTACTACAAGTTCGACGAGTCGAAGGGCTACGCGGGCACACTGCTGGCCGTCCGTGACGAGTGGGCGGCCCAGAAGATCCCCATGGGGTACATGCAGCTCGACAGCTGGTGGTATCCCAAGGGCCCCGACAGCAAGTGGAACGCCCTGCCGGACGGCACCTCCCTGTACGAGGCGGACAAGGAGCTGTTCCCGGACGGACTGGCCGCGTTCCAGAAGAAGTTGGGCATGCCGCTGGTCACCCACGCCCGGTGGATGGACGCTTTGAGCCCGTACCACGACGACTACGCGTTCTCGAACAACGTTGTCATCGACCCGGAGTTCTGGCAGAGCGTCATGAAGTACCTGCGCGACGGCGGAGTCACCGTCTTCGAGCAGGACTGGCTCTGCACGAAGGCCAAGCCCGCCGACACCAACCTCACCGACGCCGACGCGTTCTTCGACAACATGGCCTGGTTCTCCGCGGCCGAGGGCATCGATCTCCAGTACTGCATGGCACTGCCGCGCGACTACCTCCAGAGCACGTGCTACCCCCACCTGACGACCATACGGGTGAGCGACGACCGCTTCGACCGCCCGAAGTGGGACGACTTCCTCTACGACTCGCAGTTCGCGGGCTCGCTCGGGGTGTGGCCCTGGGCCGACGTGTTCCTGAGCGGCGAGAGGGACAACCTGCTCCTTGCGAACCTGTCGGCCGGGCCGGTCGGCGTCGGGGACGCGCTGGGCAAGGTGAACGCCGCCAACCTGTCGAAGGTGGCACGCCCCGACGGGGTCCTGGTCAAACCCGACGTGCCGATCGTCCCCACCGACGCGACCTACATCGGCCAGGCGGCCGGCAACCTGCCGGCCATGGTCGCCGCCACCCACGTCGTGCACGCGACAGGGCTGACGTACCGTTACGTCTTCGCGTACGCCCGGCAGTTCCGGGCACCGCAGCGGATCTACCAGGCGGAGGACGCGACCCTCTCGGGGGTGTCCGTCCGCTCGGAGGAGTCCGGCTACACCGGCAGCGGCTACGCCGACTATCAGCACGCCGACGGCGACTACGTGGAGTGGACGGTGCAGGCGCCCGCCGCGGGCACGTACACCCTCCAGTTCCGCTACGCGAACGCCGCCTTCACCGACCGCCCGCTCGCGGTGCAGGTGAACGGCGCCGCCGCGCGCACCCTGTCGTTCCCCTCGACCGGCTGGTGGTCGTCGTGGAGCGTCGTGGGGCTCACCGCCACCCTGGCCGCGGGCGCGAACACCGTACGCGTGATCGCCACCGGGTCGAGCGGCGGCAACATCGACTGGCTCGGCGTCACTCAGGGCACCGTGCCGACCGGCCTGTCCCAGAGCGTCTCGTTCAGCCTGGCCTCGCTGGGCGTGGGCGGACCGGCGTACGTCTACGACTACTACGCCGGCACCGGCGCCCTGGTCGCCTCGGGCGGCAGCGTGAGCACCACCGTCACCAGCGGTACGTACTGGGTCGTCGCATCGGTGGGACCCTCCGGCATCGCCTTCCTCGGCGACGCGGGGAAGTTCGTCTCGCACGGCGACAAGCGCGTCGTGCACCTCGACGACGACGGGAACGTGAACGCCACCCTCGCCTTCGCGGCGGGCGAGGGACCGGTGACCCTGCACGGCTACGCACCGCGCAGGCCGACCGTCACCGCCACCACGGGCAGTGCCGGAGCCGTCGCCTACGACACCTCGACCAAGCTCTTCACCGTCTCCGTGACGGGCACCGACAACGAGGCGGTCATCGCCGTCGCCCCCTGAATCCCGACAGACAAGAAACAGACCAAGAAGCCGATCGAGAAGGTGAGTACTGACATGAGAAGACTTTTCGCGGTCGCCGCTGCGGCGACCGCGGCAATCCTCGGGGTGATCGGCACGCCGGCCGTGGCAGCCGCGGCCCCCGCCTCGACCCCGGCGACCGGCCCCGCCTCGGCCACCGCGTCCACCGACCTCCGGGTGATGCCGATGGGCGACTCGATCACCTGGGGCGCGGGCAGCAGCAACGGCACCGGCTACCGGCTCCCGCTGCGCAACGAACTCACCGCCGCCGGGTACACCGTGGACTTCGTCGGCAGCCTGCAGAACGGCAGCATAGCGGACCCCGACAACGAGGGCCACAGCGGCTGGCGCATCGACCAGATCTCCGGCATCGCCGACTCGGTCCTGAGCACCTACCGGCCCAACGTGGTGACCCTGATGATCGGCACCAACGACCTGAACCAGAACTACCAGGTGGCGACCGCCCCGGACCGGCTGCACGCCCTGGTCGACCGGATCACCGCCGACCTGCCGGGCGTCACCGTGCTGCTCGCCTCCCTGGTCGTGTCGACCCACCCGGTCGAGGAACCCCTCCGGCCGGCGTTCAACCGGCAGGTGCCCGCGATCGTCGAGGCCGCGCAGGCGGAGGGTAAGCACGTCGGGTACGTCGACATGGGGACGCTGACCACCGCTGACCTCGCGGATTCGCTGCACCCCAACGACAGCGGCCACCAGAAGATGGCGGACGCCTTCAACGCCGGGATCCGGGCCGCCGACGAGGCGGGCTGGATCGAGGCGCCGGGCCCCAGCGGCGTGGTGCGCTCCGGTATCGCGGGCAAGTGCCTGAACGACGACCACGCCGGGACCGCCAACGGCACAGCCGTCCAGTCGCGCGGCTGCAACGGCACCAACGCCCAGTGGTGGACCCTGCGCACCGACGGCACCCTGCGCATCTACGGCAAGTGCATGGACGCCGCGAACGGCGGCACGGCCGACGGCACCCTGATACAGCTCTACGACTGCAACGGCACCGGGGCCCAGGTCTGGGAACCGTACAACGGCGGCTACCGCAACCCGCAGTCCGGCCGCTGCCTGGACGTCCCCAACTCGTCCACGACGGACAACACCCAACTGCAGCTGTGGAACTGCAACGGCACCGACGCGCAGAAGTGGACGACACTGCGACCGGTGTGACCCCACCACAGCGGACACACCAGCCCTCATCCACACCTGTGGTCCCGGATGCGCGTCCCGCTGCTGCGGATATCGGCGACCTGGCCCTGGAGACATGACCACCGCGCCTGGACTCCGTCATGCCCACGCCCAACCGACGAAAACGCCCCGCCCGCTCGGCACTTGGCGATCAGCGATGTCTCATCGCTCAACTGCGGTCAGTCCGGCAGCAGCCCGTTGTCCGCCAGCCAGTTGTGCAAGGAGTAATAGAGTTCGGGCTCGTCGGCGGCCTTCGCGAGTTTGAGTGCGCGGCGCGCGGTTCGCCTGGCTTCCTTGCCGCGTCCGGACCGCTGAAGAACCTGGGCGAGGGCGGCCGCGGCGGAGGTCCGGTCGCCGAGGTCGCCTGTCGTGACGGCCATCTGTTCCGACCTGGTGGAAGCGGCTATCGCCTCGTCCGAGCGCCCCAGGGCGAGGAGGGCAAGTGCCAGTACGTCCAGTGCCTGACGGGTTGACGGCAGATCCTGCTCCGCTTCGAACACCGCAGCGGCCCGCTCGGCCGTCCGCACCGCATTCTCCGGATGCCCGGCGGCGGTGTGCACGGCAGACAGGTCGAGGAGCGCGCCCCCGACGTCCTTCTGCCGGTTCAGGCCCTCGTATATCCGCACGGCATCGAGGTAATGGCTGATCGCCTCGGCAGGGAAGCCGGCATGGTGGCGCAGTGCTGCAAAGCGTCGCAGAGCCGTCGCCTCGCTGCCGGGGGCATCCATGTACCGCCAGGTCGTGCGGCAGATGTGAAAGGCCCGCTCTGCGTGCCCACTGTCGTAGCGGAATCCCTTTCGCGGAGTGAGCAGGGCGTCCGCGACGCCGAGGGCGGTGGCGGTGAGTTGTCTGCAGGCGTCCTGCCACGGCGGCGCATGAGTGTCGGCGGACCGAGTGAGCAGCTCCAGAGCCTCTTCGAGTGCTGTGAGGCAAGCACCGATGGATCGCGGTGCGATCTTTCTTCTGGCTTCGAGCACATGGCAGACGACCTGCAGCCGGTCGTCTCCGAGACGGTGCGCAAGACGCGATGCGGCTGTCAGGGCCTCGGACTCCAGCCTGGTGTCCAGGCCTGTCATCGACGCCAGGTGGTAGATCTGGTGGAACAAGGGCACCGCAGCGTGTCGGCCCTCGTCGCGCAACCTGGAGCAGCTCTTGCGCGCTGTGTCGAACAGGGTGTTGAGCTGTGTGCGTGCCGCGCGCGGATCGTCGGCCAAGGACGAGAGGAACTGCTCCCGGTCGAAGTCCAGCAGGCGCTCGGCCTCGGCACCTCCGTTGCTGTAAGCACCCAGGGTCCAGCTCAGACCGGCCAGGGCCCAGACGGTGTGGTCCCTCTCGTCGCCGGGTGTCGTCAAGGCGGCGATTTTCTGGGACGTGTCGACGAGTTCCGCCGTCTGGCCTCTGAAGCGGTGCAGTCGGACGAAGGCTTCGAGTATCCGCAGCGCCGCGTCGGCATCGTCGAATGTCACTCCCATCGCGACGGCGGCCTGGAGATTGGGCTGCTCCTGGTCGAACCACGCCAGGGCGCTCTGCACGGCCTCGGAGTCCGCGGGCGCGTCGCGGCGTGCGGTGCGCAGAACTTCCCCGGTTCCTGCTGCCTTTATCGAGTAGTGGTCCAACAGGCGGGCAGCAGGCGCCTTTTGGTCGTCGAGGCACGCCGTCGAGAGCTCGATGGCGTAATCACGGATGAGGTCGTGCTGACGCCAAGCACCCGCGCCGACGTGCTCGATCATGTGGGCGCGGGACAACTCGTGCAGAAGGGGACGGGAGGATCGGGGATCTTTGCCCAGGAGCTGCGCGGCGGTCGCAATGCCGAAGTGCGGGCCGGGGTTGACCGGCAGGATGCGGAAGAGACGTGCCTGTTCCGGACTCAGGCGCTGGTACGAAAGCTCGAAGGCAGCGCGTACGGCACGCTCCCCGTCGTCGAGCAGGTCGAGCCTGCTGCGGGCGTGAGCGAGATCGTCGGCCAGTTCATCCGGTGTCAGAGAGGGGGAGCGGGCCAGGAGAGCGGTCACGATGTGCAGGGCCAACGGCAGGTTTTCACACAGCTCGCACAGCCGCAGGGTGCCGGCCTCGTCGTCACGGACACGGCCGTCCCATGCGGAGAGCTGTTCGAACTGGCGCCGGATGAGAGCTACCGCGTCAGCGCGTGCGAGTGTCCCGAGGTCCAGGGTGCGTGAGCCGCGTACGGTCAGGGTGTGTCGCGAGGTGACCACGACACGGTGTCTTCGGGACCGCGGCAGCAGATCGGCGATCTGGTCGGTCGTGGAAGCGTTGTCCAGGACGAGGAGGACCGCACGTTCCCGCGCGGCGAGGTCTTCCAGGAGCCGGTGGTACTCCAGTGCGTGCTGCTGCGCCGGCGCGGTATGGACCGTGCCGTCCCGCCCCAGGGTGTGGAGCAGAGGACCGTACGCCTGGCGGGGCAGGATGCGCTGGTCGGGCTGGGGTGCGTAGCCATTGAGATCCACGAAGAGGGCGCCCCCGGGAAACCAGCCGCGTGAGACCGCCTCCATGGCGCACACCCGGACGAGGGCCGTCTTCCCGATGCCGGCCAGACCTGCCACCGCTGACACGACCACCATGCCGGACGCCTCATGCGCGGGGTCCAAAATGCCCAGGACGGAGCCCACTTCGCCCTCCCGCCCGACGAAGACCTCGGCGACCGCTTCGGCCCTGGGAAGGACCCGCTCCACGACGACGACCGCGTCGTTCGCGGGCAGGTGATGATGCACCTCGGTGTACTGCAGGTCACCGCCGGCCTGAACAACCCGGGCACCCGTGGACGCGGAGGCGGACTGGCGGACCTGATGCGGCAGGTTCCTGCGGTCGGGCGACGGCAACGGCAGCCCCGTCAGTTTTCGGTGACGTGCAGGTCACCGGCTGACTGGTGGACGCGGCCGCCATCCGTCGCCCGGACGCTCATCCGTACCGAACCGACACGTGGTGCGGCGGGCGACGGGGCCCGCAGCCGCATCTGCCACAGCTGGGTCAGCGCTGCCGCAGCGAGCTCCCCGTCGGCGCCCCGGAGCACCGTACGAAGGCCGGACGACTCTCCCTCCACCGCCTCGGCCTGCTCCGGGTGTACCCGGCGCCACAGGGCGATGACGGCACCACGGGTCTGCTGCCAGGCGTCCGCACCCATGGCGGCGACCATCGCTGCTCCCGCAAGTTGTGCGACCACACTCGGATCCATCCCACGCCCCCGTGTTGTCCCAAGTCGGTGTCTCTCTACAGAATACGGAGAACCTGAGGTATGTGGAGGTCCGATTCGCCTGTTTTCGAAGGCGAGTTGCCGGACAATGGCCGTCCTGCGGAAGCCGCGCCGAGGCATCGGTCACCCCGCCGCCACGATGGCGGCAGGGGCGAGGTCATTCCGAAGTGCTGGTATCCGTCACGTAGTTCCCGCCCCGCCCGCCAGCCGGGCCGGGGCCGGTACGACCTGTAGGAATTTCCGCCGTTCGGCGTCGTCGGTTTCCTCGGTGATGTGGCCGAGGAAGACGAGCCGTCGGGTGAGCGGGATCGCGCTCATGCCGTGTTTGCCGAGTGCGTCCCATTCGCTTTGCGTCAGTGTGGTGGAGACGATGGGGAGGATCCCGGGTGTGTGCGCCGATGACCTTGGACCGTGCACGGTCATGCGCCGCGGAGCGCAGCAGTTGGGGGAGCCGGCCGAACTCGCGGCGGATGACGCGGTGGATCAGCACCATCTCGTGGGTGTCGACGCCGGATCCGGAAGGGTTCACGGGGCCCGGTCCGGAAGGGTTCACGGGGCTCACCGTGACTCCTCGATCGCCGCTGCGGCCTCGATCGCCGCGGCGGCCTACGTCGCCCAGCCCGAGCAGATCGCCGACGCGATCGTCTACCTGGCCACCGACGAGGCCGGCTGCATCACCGGCACGCTCCTCAACGTCGACGGCGGCCGCACCGCTGTCTGACCGCTTCCAGCGCGTTGGCGTTCAGATTTTGCGGCCGACGCCGCAGAGCACCGCGACGTCGGTGGTGTGCCACGGGTTCGGCTCGGGCCGCCATTGCGAGGTGGGCACCACACCGGGCTCGACGAGGGTCAGACCGCTGAAGTAGGCGCCGATCTGTTCTGGGCTGCGGTTGGTGTAGGGGTGAGAGCCGCCGCTGTTCTCGTTGTACTGACGGACAGCCTCGTTCCGTTCCACGTTGGTGGTCGTGCCGTCGTTGACCACGAGAAAGCTGCCGGAGGGCAGAGCGTCGAGCAGGCGCTTCAGTGTCTCCAGCGCCTCGTCGTAGTCAGGGACGTTGCCCAGAATCCCCAGCATCATGAGTCCGATGGGACGGCTGAAGTCCAGTGTCCTGGCGGCGCCCGTCAGGATCCGGTCCGAGTCTCGTACGTCGGCGTCGATGTAGGCGCAGGCTCCCTCGGGGTGGCTGGTCAGCAGGGCCTGGGCGTGCCGCAGCACCAGGGGATCATTATCGACGTAGACGATCCGCGACTCCGGTGCCACCCGCTGGGCGATTTCGTGAGTGTTGTCGGCGGTCGGCAGGCCCGTGCCGATGTCGAGGAACTGGCGGACGCCCTCCTCGCCCGCAAGGCAGCGGACAGCACGTGCCAGAAACGCGCGGGTGTGACGGGCGTCGTCGACGATGCCCGGGAACACCTCCCTCACTTGGTCCCCGGCTGTGCGGTCGACCTCGTAGTTGTCCTTGCCTCCAACCCAGTAGTTCCATATCCGTGCCGAATGCGGCATTGACGTATCGATCTCGGTCAGGTGCTGTGCCGGGTCGCCGTCTTTCACGGAGAACGCCCTCTCGTCGTGCGTCCGGTAGTTCTTGCCCAACTTACTGTCAACAGGCGCTGTTTCTAAGGGAGTTCATGTCCCGATGTGTATGGGGCCGTGTTTCGCAGACCGCCCGCGCGGAGGGCCACCGTCGGCGAGGTCCACGACCTCGCGCCGTCGAGGAGTACTCGGCCCACCACACTCAGCGCGAGCACCCACGGGTTCATGCGGTCCGCTACCGCGACGCCCTCGCACCCGCCGTGTGATCACGGTCCCTCGAACCGGGCCGCACCCGGCGTGGTTCAGCGCTGGTCGCTCTCCGGCGGGTTGCCGCGGGCCTGCATGTCACGCAGTGCCTCGTCGGCAAGGGTGATCTCCGAGTACCACTGCCGGTGCACCTTGTACGTACGGTCGAGTTCGACCATGTGGTACAGCCCGGTCGGCTTGCCGAACCAGAAGTCGCGCAGGAGGCGCTGGACCCTGCCGCGGCCCACGATCAGGATCGCGCGGTCGGTGACGACGACTGTCGCCGCCGGCCGGCCCCGCCTCACCGAGCGATCGTTCGACCACCGTCGCTCACCAGGCCGTGCTCATGAGAGCAAAAAAATCTGCATGTGTTGCCGTGAAGTTAATTCTGGATCTACTGTCCGTCGCCAGGACCACTTCAGGAGGCCCATATGCGTACCAAGCGCATCTTCGGGATCTTTATCACGGCATCCACTCTTGTATCGCTCACCGCGTGCTCCGTCTCGACCACCCCGGGCGGCTCGGACAGCGGCGGCAAGAAGGCGGCCTCGGACGGCCTGTCCATCGGCTTCAGCCAGGCGACCCAGCAGTCGCCGTTCTACGTGCAGCTCCGCACCGGTGCCGAGCAGGCCGCCAAGAAGGCCGGTGCCAAGCTCAACTTCGCCGACGCGGGCGACGACGTGACGAAGCAGAACAACGACATCCAGGACCTCATCACCCGCGGTGTCGACGTGCTGCTGGTCAACCCCGTCGACCCCAAGGGCGTCAAGGCAGGCCTGGCCGCCGCCGACGCGGCGGGGATCCCCGTCGTCACCGTCGACCGTCCGGTGCCCTCCGGAGCCGTCGCCCATGTCGGACGCGACAACAAGGAGATGGGCCGCCTCGTGGGCGCCGAGGTCGTCAAGGCCCTGGGCGCCAAGGGCGGCAAGATCATCGAGATCAAGGGGGACGCGGGCGGCGCCGTCGCCCGCGACCGCAGCGCCGGGTTCCACGAGGCCGTGGCCGCCAACAGCAAGATCAAGATCGTGGCGGGACCCTACTGCGACTACATCCGCGCCAAGGCCGTCACCGCCATGCAGGACCTCATCCAGACCAACCCCGACGTCAAGGCCGTCTACGCGCACAACGACGACATGGCCCTCGGCGCGCTCCAGGTGCTCAAGGAGAACAACCGCACCGACGTCAAGGTCGCCGGTGTCGACGGACTGATGGAGGCCGTGAAGTCCATCGCCGCCGACGGCCCCTACATCGCGACCGCGCTCAACGACCCGATCTCCCTCGGCGCCACCGCCGTACAGACCGCGCTGGACGCCCAGGCGGGCAAGAAGGTCTCCGCCGAGGTCGACGCCGGAACCGGTCTGATCGACACCGGCAACGCCGCCACGTACAGCGGGTCCACCACGTTCGCCCTCGCGGGCAAGAAGTAGCCCCGAGCAGCCCGCCGCACGCCGCAGGCCGGAAACCGGCCTCGCCCCCACCCCGAGAGAGCGATACGAACATGCCGCACACCATGCGAGCCGCCCTGCTGCACGCCCCGGGCGACATCCGCGTCGAGGAGGTGCCCGTACCGGTGCCCGCGCCCCGGGAGGCGCTCGTCCGGGTCGCCGCATGCGGGGTCTGCGGCTCCGACATACCCAGGATGCTGCGCCCCGGAGGGGCTTACCACCTCCCGCTGATCTGTGGCCACGAGTTCTCCGGGTACGTGGTGGCGCTCGGCGCGGAGCTCGCGGCGGCCGGCACGGTCAAGGAGGGCGACCTCGTGGCCGTCCCGCCGCTGATTCCCTGCCGCCGCTGCGCCCCCTGCACCCAGGGACACTTCAGCCTCTGCGAGGACTACGACTACTTCGGCAGTCGGCGGGCCGGCGCCTACGCCGAGTACGTGACGGTTCCCGAGGGCAATCTGATGGTGCTGCCCGCCGACCTCGACCCGCGCGCCGCCGCGATGCTCGATCCGGCCGCCATCGCCCTGCACGCCATCTGGCGCACCAAGCTGCGGGCCGGCCACCGGGTCGCCGTCGTCGGCGCGGGACCCATCGGCCTGTTCGCCGTCCAGTGGGCCCTGCTCAGCGGCGCGCACGAGGTGCTCTCCATCGACGTCAGCGAGGAGAAGGCCGCGATGGCCATGGAGGCCGGCGCCACCCACACCGCCACCACCGCCGAGCGGGCCACCGAACTCGCCGGCCAGGGCTACGACGTCGTCATCGAGTCCGCCGGTGTGCCGGCCACGGCCGACCAGGCGGTCTCCCTCACCGCCCGGCACGGGCAGGCCGTCTTCATCGGCATCCCGCACGATCCCGTCGTCCTGCCCAAGGCCACCTTCAGCAACTTCCTGCGCCGCGAGGTCACCCTGCACGGCGCCTGGAACTCCTTCTCCGCACCGTTTCCCGGCGACGAGTGGCGCACCGCTGCCCGCGCCATGGGTGACGGCAGCCTCCGCTGGAAGTTCATGATCACTCACGAGCTGGGTCTCGACGACGTCTCCGCCACCCTGCACCAACTCGGCGAGCGGTCCATCTTCAGTTCCAAGGTTCTCTTCCTGCCGAACGGAGACCGTCCATGAGCGCGCTTCTCGCCATCGACCTGGGCACCGAGAGCGCCCGGGTGGCCGTGTACAGCGCCGACGGTGCGGAACTCGCGCTGAGCCAGAGCGGTTACGCCACCTCCTTCCCGCGCCCCGGCTGGGCCGAGCAGAACCCCGAGGACTGGTGGCGCGCCGTGGTCACGGCCACCCGCGCCGCCCTCACCGAGGCGGGCTCGCCCCCGGTGGCCGGCGTCGCCGTCGCCACCACCGCGTCCACCGTCGCCGTACTGGACGAGGCCGGACGGCCGCTGCGTCCCGCACTGCTGTGGATGGACAGCCGGGCCAGCGCGGAGTCCGCGCTGACAGCCGCCTCGGACCACCCGGTCCTGCGCTACGCGGGCGGCTCCGACGCGGTCGAGTGGCTCGTGCCGAAGGCCATGTGGCTGGCCCGGCACCAGCCGGACGTCTACCGCGCAGCCGCCCACATCACCGAGGCGGTCGACTACCTCGTCTGGCGCCTCACCGGCGAGTGGACCGGATCGCGGATGAACGCCGTCTGCAAGTGGAACTACGACCCGCGCGGCGCCGGGCTCCCCGACGACCTCTACGCGGACCTGGGCGTCCCCGACCTCCGGGACAAACTCCCCGGCCGTATCGTTCCGGTCGGCGACCCCGTCGCCCCCGTGCAGGCCGGCGCCCGCGACGAGCTCGGCCTCACCGGCGGGGCCGTGGTCAGCGCCGGCGGCATCGACGCACACCTGTCGCTGCTCGCCGTCGGCGGTGCGCGGGCCGGCCGGGTGTCGGTCGTGTGCGGCACCTCCACCGCCTTCGTCACGGAGATCGACGAACCCGTCTACCCGCCCACCGTCTGGGGCCCCTACCCGGACGCGCTCAACACCGGCCGGTGGCTGGTCGAGGGAGGGCAGGTCACCTCGGGGTCCGTGCTCACCTGGGCCGGTGAACAACTCCTCGGCCGGCCCCGCGCGGAGCTGCCCGGACTCATCAAGGAGGCCGCGGCACTGCCGCCCGGCGCGCACGGGCTGATGGTCCTCGACTACTTCATGGGCAACCGCACACCGCTGCGCGACCCCCGGCTCCGCGGCGCCGTTCTCGGACTGACCCTCGGCAGCCGTCCCGAGGAGGTCTACCGGGCCGCCGTCGAAGGCGTCGCCTACGGCACCCGCCAGGTCCTCGACTCGTTCGTCGACGGCGGCGTACCGGTCGACGAGGTGTTCGTCTCCGGAGGCATCCGGCACAACCCGCTGTGGCTGCGCACCACCGCGGACGTCCTCGGCCGCCCGCTGCTGCTGGTCGCCGAGGGCAACCTCACCCTGCGGGCCTGCGCGGTCACCGCCGCCACCGGGGCAGGACAGGCCGCCTCCCTCGCCGAGGCCGCCGCGGGCTTCGCCCCGCGCGTGACGGTCGTCGAACCGGACTCTTCCCACCGCGCGGCTTTCGAACAGGGATACGAGGACTACCGGGCCGCCACCGAGGCCACCCGCGAGATCGCCCACCGGCTCAGCGCACCGGACCGCCACACCGGCTGACCCGGCCGTCGGACAAGGAGGTCCGGATGACCAACATCGAGGACGAGGCCCTGCTCTACCAGGTCGCCTCCCTGTACTACGAACAGAACCGCACGCAGGAACAGATCGGGGAGGAACTCCACTTCACCCGCTGGAAGGTGGGCCGGCTGCTGGCCGAGGCCCGGGAGGCGGGGATCGTACGGATCGAGGTCGTCCACCCCAAGGCCCGTATGCGCAGCCTGGAGGAACGGCTGCGCGACGCCTTCGGGCTGCGCGACGCCGTCGTGGTCGCCGCCGACCGCGCGGACGACGAGCGGCTGCGCGCCCGGGTCGCCGAGGCCGGCGCCGACTACCTCACCCGTCTGAACCCGTCACCGCGCCAGCTGGGTGTCTCCTGGGGCCGCACCCTCGACCTGCTCGCCGCGCGCCTCCAGCCCGGCTGGGCCGGCGGTGTCCATGTCGTCCAGATCAACGGAGGCCTCAGCCGCTCCCGCACCCCCACCTCCGCCCAGGACATGGCGGGCCGGATCGCCCACCTCGCGCAGGGCACCCTCAGCGTCCTGCCGGTGCCGTCCATCGTGGAGCAGGAGACCACCCGCCGGCTCCTGGAGCAGGACAGCGCGGTCGCCGACGTCCTCGACCAGGCCGCCGCCGCGGACACCGTGCTCTTCAGCCCCGGCGGGATAGGAGCCGACTCGGTGCTGGTCAGCTCCGGATACCTGACCGCCGACGACCTGGCGTCGCTGGCCGCCGCCGGAGCCGTCGGTGATGTCGCGGGCCGCTTCATCGACGCCCGCGGAGCCATCGTCGACCAGCCGCTCGACGACCGCACCCTGGGACTCCCGCTGGAGCACCTGCGCAACAGCGCCGTCTCCGTCGCCGTCGTCTCCGGCAGCGCGAAACACGCCGTGTGCGCGGCCGTGGTCTCCAGCGGCCTGTGCAACACCCTCGTCACCGATCAGCACACCGCGTCCCACCTGCTCACCACGCACCAGCGGGAGGAGCTGTGAGCACGGAGGGCCAGGAGAGCCAGAAAGAAGGAGCCGTGAGCCCGCACGACACCGATGCCCGGCCCGCCGGCGGGGACACACCGCGGCTGATCATGCGCGGCATCGTCAAACGCTTCCCCGGCACCCTTGCCAACGACGGCGCCGACCTGGTCGTACGCCCCGGGGAGGTCCATTGCCTGCTCGGTGAGAACGGAGCGGGCAAGAGCACCCTGATGAAGATCCTGGCCGGCTCCTACCGGCCGGACGCGGGCGAGATCCTGCTCGACGGCGAGCCGGTCACTCTCGCAGGACCGCAGGCGGGCCTTGCCGCCGGCATCGCCGTGATCTACCAGGAACTGGACCTCGTACCCGACCTGACGGTCGCCCAGAACCTGCTGCTCGGCCACGCCCCGTCCTGGGGCCCCGTCGTACGCCGCAAGGAGCGCGCCGAACTGGCCAGGGCCGCCATCGCCCGGGTCGGCGGGAACTTCTCCGTCCACACGCCCGTCCGCGCCCTGCCCATCGCGGCACAGCAGCTCACCGCGATCGCCAGGGCGCTCACGGCCGACGCCCGTCTCATCGTCATGGACGAGCCCTCCGCCACCCTCGGCGAGAGCGATCTGCGCACGGTGTTCGACGTGATCCGCTCCCTCACCGCACAGGGCCGCTCCGTCATCTACATCTCGCACCGCCTGGACGAGGTCATGGAGATCGGCGACCGCGCCACCGTGATGCGCGACGGCCGCTCGGTCGCCGTCCGGGACCTGGCCACCACGACGGCCGACGAACTGGTCGCCGACATGATCGGTGAGAACCGGGAACTCGTCAGGACCACCGACCGGCCCCGGCCCGACGGCCCGCCCCTCCTGGAGATCCGTTCCGCCCGGAGCCCCGGGCTGATCGACATCAAGGGCATCGAGGTCCGGGCGGGCGAGATCGTGGGCCTCGCGGGGCTCGGCGGCGCCGGCCGCACCACTCTCCTCAAAGCCCTGTTCGCGGACACCCGAGCCACCGTCTCCGCGTCCGTCGACGGCAAGGACCTGCGGTTGCGCAGCCCCGCCGCCGCGGTACGGGCCGGTCTGGCCCTCGTCCCGGAGAGCCGCAAGGAACAGGGGCTGATGCTGGAGCTGTCCGTCGCCCGCAACGCCGCCGTCACCGCACTGACCCGCCCGCCCTGGCTGTTCCCCCGACGCCTCGGCCGCCGGCTCGCCGCACCCGTCATCACCGATCTCGGCGTGCGGTGCTCGTCACCGGACCAGCCGGTCGGCAAGCTCTCCGGCGGCAACCAGCAGAAGGTCGTGCTGGCCAAGTGGATCACCCGGGGCGACATACGGGTCCTGCTGCTCGACGAACCGACCCGCGGCCTGGACGTCGGCGCCAAGGCCGACCTCTACCGCCAGG
Organism: Streptomyces aurantiacus; assembly: GCF_001418335.1. Classification (GTDB taxonomy): domain Bacteria; phylum Actinomycetota; class Actinomycetes; order Streptomycetales; family Streptomycetaceae; genus Streptomyces; species Streptomyces aurantiacus. Next base: position 100,581 of record NZ_LIPP01000036.1, read on the forward strand.
TCCGCCACCTCGCCGACCAGGGCGTGGCCGTCCTGCTGGCCAGCAGCGAACTGAGCGAACTGACCGCCAACGCCGACCGCGTCTGGGTCCTGCACGAAGGCCGCAACGTGGCCTGCTTCGACCCTCGCACCACCGACGAGAACACCATCGCGCACGCCGTCATCACCGGTGCGGCACCCACTGGCGCGGCATCTGCCGGCGCGGCACCCACCGGTGCCACGTCCACCGGTGCGACATCCACCGGTGCGACATCCATCGGAGCGACACCCCCTGGAGCATCCTCATGAGCACATCCACCACGGTGGCCGACCCGAAATCCGCCTCCGGCGACAGCGGTCCGAGGCCGCCCTCGCCCCGGTGGCGGGGCGCCGACCTCGTCGTCAGGTTCAACCTGGTACTCGTCTTCCTGGCGCTGTGTGTGGTCGCGAGCCTGCTCGCCCCCGAGTTCCTCACCGTCCGCAACATGTCCAACCTGCTGCAGCAGTCCGCGCTCACGGGCATCGTCGCCGTCGGGATGACCCTCGTCATCCTCACCGCCGGGATCGACCTCTCGGTGGGCAGCGTCGCCGCCTTCGGCGGCATGACCGTCGCCCTCCTGATCGACCACGACATCAACTTCGTCCTGGCCATCGGGGTGAGCCTGGCCGCGGGCGCCCTCTTCGGCGCCGTCATGGGCGGACTCTCCGCCTACCTCTCACTGCCCGCGTTCATGACCACCCTCGCCGGACTCACCGCCATCCGCGGCCTGACCTACCTGCTGACCGACGGCGAGCCGGCCGGGGGCGAGATCCCGCACGCCTTCCAGCTCCTCGGCGGCGGATTCGTCGGTTACGTGCCCATCGTCGGCCTGATCTTCGTCGCGGTCGCCGTCGCCGCCGGGCTGCTGCTGCGCGGGACCACGTTCGGCGAGTACATCTACGCCGTGGGCAGCAACAAGGAGGCCGCACGACTCTCCGGACTGCCGGTGCGCGGCGTGATCACCGCGGTCTTCGCCATCTCCGGCGCGCTCTCCGCCCTCGCCGGGGTCCTGCTCACCTCACGCCTCACCATCGGCCAGCCCACCGCGTTCAACGGCCTCGAACTGGACGCCATCGCCGCCGTCGTCCTCGGCGGCACCAACCTCTTCGGCGGACGCGGTGGCGTGATGGGCACCTTCGTCGCCGTCCTGCTGCTGTCCGTGCTGCGCAATCTCTGCAATCTGATGGGCCTCGGCTCCTTCTTCCAGATGGTCGTCACCGGACTGATCCTCGTGGTCGCGCTCATCCTCAACATGCTCATAGAGAAGCGAGGTTCCCGTGCCTGACACCACCGGTCCCGCCACCCGGGCACCCTCGGCCCCCGCACACAGCAACGCCGCGCTGCGTGCCCTCCTGGACTCCCTGCCCGGCGTCGACGAGGCGGGCGTCCACGCCCGCGTGGCCGACCTGGCGACCCGCTCGGTCAAGACGACCGCCAAGGCACGCGCCATCGATCTCGCCATCAGCATGGTCGACCTGACGACCCTGGAGGGCGCCGACACCCCCGGCAAGGTGCGCGCCCTGTGCACGAAGGCACTGCTGCCGGACCCCACCGACCGAACGGTCCCGCCGGTGGCCGCCGTCTGTGTCTACCCCGACCTCGTCCGCGTCGCGGTACGCGCCCTGGAGTCCACCCCGGTGGGCGTCGCCTCCGTCGCCTCCGCCTTTCCCGCGGGACGCGCACCGCTGGAGGTACGCCTGCTCGACACCCGGTACGCGGTCGCCGACGGCGCCACCGAGATCGACATGGTGATCGACAGGGGAGCCTTCCTCGCCGGCGACTACCGCAAGGTCTACGACGAGATCGTCGCCGTCAAAGAGGCCTGCGACCGGTCCGACGGCCCCCCGGCCCATCTGAAGGTCATCCTGGAGACCGGCGAACTGGCCGGGTACGACGCCGTACGCCGTGCGTCCTGGCTGGCCATGCACGCCGGCGCCGACTTCATCAAGACGTCCACCGGCAAGGTCTCGCCCGCCGCGACCCCCGCCGTCACCCTCGTCATGCTCCAGGCGGTCCGCGACTTCCGCGCCGAGACCGGCCGCCAGGTCGGCGTCAAACCCGCCGGCGGCATCCGCACCACCAAGGACGCCATACGCAACCTCGTGATGGTGAACGAGACGGCCGGCCCCGACTGGCTCGACCCCCACTGGTTCCGCATCGGCGCGTCCAGCCTGCTCAACGACCTGCTGATGCAGCGGGCGAAGCTGACGACCGGCACGTACCCCGGTCCTGACTACTACTCCGCGGACTGAAAGGGATCAGGCACACATGTCCGACCGCCCCACGCCCCACACCGTCTCCACCCCGCAGGAATCCGGGCCCGGAGCCCTCCTCTACGCCCCTGCGCCCGAATCGCGGGCCGTGGTCTCCCTGCGGGCCGCCTACGGACACTTCATCGACGGCGAGTTCACCGAACCGGGCGAAAAGACCCTGGTCAGCGTCAACCCGGCCGACGAGGAGAAGCTCGCCGAGGTGAGCGTCGCCACCGAGGCGGACCTGGACCGCGCCGTGGCCGCGGCCCGCCGCGCCTACGACGGCGTCTGGTCCCGGACCAGCCCCTCCGAGCGTGGCAAGTACCTCTACCGGATCAGCCGGATCATCCAGGACCGGGCCCGCGAACTCGCCGTGCTGGAGTCCCTCGACAACGGCAAACCCATCAAGGAGACCCGGGACGTCGACATCCCGCTTGCGGCCGCGCACTTCTTCTACTACGCGGGCTGGGCCGACAAACTCCCCTTCGTGTCGCCGGGCGTCCCCGCACCGCGGCCTCTCGGCGTCGCGGCCCAGGTCATCCCGTGGAACTTCCCGCTGCTGATGCTCGCCTGGAAGATCGCCCCGGCGCTCGCGGCGGGCAACACCGTGGTCCTCAAACCCGCGGAGACCACCCCGCTGACCGCCCTGGCCTTCGCCGAGATCTGCCAGGAGGCCGAACTGCCGCCGGGCGTCGTCAACATCGTCACCGGCGCGGGTGCCACCGGCCGGGCGCTCGTCGCCCACCCCGGCGTGGACAAGGTGGCGTTCACCGGCTCCACCGAGGTGGGCCGGGAGATCGCCAGGACCCTCGCCGGCACGCCCAAGCGGGCCACGCTGGAACTCGGCGGCAAGGGCGCCAACATCGTCTACTCAGACGCGGCAATCGACCAGGCGGTGGAAGGCATCGTCACAGGGATCTTCTTCAACCAGGGACACGTGTGCTGCGCCGGGTCCCGCCTGCTGGTCCAGGAGTCCGTCGCCGAAGAAGTCATGCACCGGCTCAAGGAACGGGTGGCCAGGCTGAGGCTCGGCGACCCGCTGGACAAGAACACCGACATCGGCGCCATCAACTCCGCCGCCCAGCTGGCCCGTATCCAGGACCTCGCCGAGGCCGGCCGGGACGAGGGAGGCGAGCAGTGGTCCCCGCCCTGCGAACTGCCCTCCCGCGGCTACTGGTTCGCGCCCACCGTCTTCACCGGGATCACCCAGGCACACCGCATCGCACGCGAGGAGATCTTCGGCCCGGTGCTCTCCGTCCTGACCTTCCGCACCCCGGAAGAGGCCGTCGAAAAGGCCAACAACACCCCGTACGGTCTCTCCGCGGGCATCTGGACGGAGAAGGCCGGCAGAATCCCCTGGACCGCGAACCGGCTGCGCGCCGGAGTGATCTGGTCCAACACCTTCAACAAATTCGATCCCACGAGCCCCTTCGGCGGTTACCGCGAGTCCGGTTACGGGCGCGAAGGCGGACGGCACGGACTGGAGGCGTACCTCAATGGCTGACACGGCCACGGCACCCGAACCCGCATCGACGGCTCCGGCTCCGGCACCGGCGACGGCTCCGGCTCCGGTGTCCCGACGGCTGCCGGTGCACAAGACCTACAAGCTCTACCTGGGCGGCGCCTTCCCCCGCTCCGAGTCGGGCAGGAGCATCCCCGTGACCTCATCGGACGGCGCCCATCTGGCCAACGCCGCGCTCGCCTCGCGCAAGGACGCCAGGGACGCCGTCGTCGCGGCGCGCTCCGCGTTCGGTCCCTGGGCTGCGCGGTCGGCCCAGCTCCGGGGGCAGATCCTCTACCGCATCGCCGAGATGATGGAGGGCCGCCGCGCCCACTTCGTCCAGGAGACCGTCGACGCGCAGGGCATCGACGAGGCCCCGGCGCAGGACCTCGTCTCCGCCGCGATCGACCGCTGGGTCTACTACGCGGGATGGACCGACAAGATCGCGCAGGTCCTGGGCGGGGGCAATCCGGTGTCGGGACCGTACGAGAACAACTCGTCCCCGGAGCCCACGGGCGTCGTCGCGGTCCTCGCCCCCCAGGACTCACCCCTGCTCGGACTGGTCTCGGTCCTCGCTCCGGTGATCGCCGCGGGCAACACCGCGGTCGTGGTGGCGAGCGAACGCGCCCCGCTTCCCGCCGTCACCCTCGCCGAAGCACTCGCGACCTCGGACCTGCCCGGCGGGGTCGTCAACATCCTCACCGGTCGCACCGCCGAGCTCGCCCCGACCCTGGCCGCGCACGCCGACGTCAACGCACTCGACCTGGCCGGAGCGGGAGACCTTGCCACACAACTGGAGACCGCGGCGGCGGCCACCCTCACCCGGGTGCTGCGCCCGGAACCGTTCCCGGACTGGCACGCGCTGCCGGGCCTGGCCCGGATCACACCGTTCCTGGAGACGAAGACCGTCTGGCAGACCGTCGGCCGCTGAACAGCCCGAGGTGCGTCCCGAGAGCGGACCGTTCTCGCCGAGCCTGCCGAACTGTGGTGGGCAACATCGCCTCCGGCCCCGAGCTCAATTCCTTCGCCATGGCTGTGGCCGCGTGCCCCGGTTGGCGCTGCTGTTGTCAGTCGGACTGCTCAACCGTGCTTTGAAACGGCATCGATTCCAAGCTGCCACATTTCATAGTTTCCACATTCTGCCGTGATCTCGGCCGTCGCCTGGGCCGCGGTGAAGAAGTCGTCGACCACCGGCGAGGTGCGTGATGCCGCCACCGCGAGGCACACCTGGTCGGGCGCCAGGTCCGGGATGGGCACATAGACGACGTCCGGATGTGTGTAGAACACGGTCGCCGAACGGGCCAGGAACGAGATGCCCCGGCCGGACGCGACATGTTCGAGCGTCTCGTCCACCCCGCGCACCCGGTACCCGGCGTTGGGGTGCGGGCGCCTGGTGGGCTGTGTGCTCGGGTCGGCATGCCAGACCAGCGGTTCGCCGGCCAGGTCGGCCTGGGTGACCTCCTCCTTGCCGGCCAACCGGTGGCCGGCGGGCAGCACCGCCACCCGCGGCTCGGCGTACAGCGGGATGACGCGCAGGCCGGCCTCGTCGATGGGCAGTCGCACATAGCCGACGTCGATGCGGCCGTCGAGCAGCATCGGGGCCTGGTCGTCCCCCTCGATCCGCTGCACGTCCACCAGAACGTCCGGGTGCCGGGCCTCGAACGCCCGCGCGGCCGGGGCGACCGCGATGCCGGCCCGGAAGCCGATCATCAGCCGCCGGCTGCCCCGCGCGGCCACGGAAACGCGGTGGCGGGCCGCGTGTGCGGAGGCGAGCAGCGGACCGGCGTCGGCCAGCAGTTGTCGGCCCGCGTCGGTCAGTGCTACGCCGTGGCGATCCCTCGTGAACAGCGGGGCGGCGAGATCCTGTTCGAGCGCGCGGATCTGCCGGCTGAGCACCGGCTGCGCGATATGCAACTCATCGGCGGCGCGGCCGAAGTGCAACTGGTCGGCCACTGCGACGAAGTAACGCAGTTTGCGCAGGTCCAGATCCATGGCGCCTCCCGATCGGTGATGCCTTCAGGGTATCACCACGCCTAAAAGAAGTCTTGGACACCCACTCAGGCCAATGGCAATCTGAATAAGTACCTGATGGGGCCGAAGCGAATTCGGCACAAGAATTCGACGTCGAAACTCGATAGCAGGGCCCAGGCCCAGAATGGGCACATAAGGAATTGAGCGCGGCCCATCACGCCATTCGTCGACGTCAACGCCGACGTCGCAGCCGTCAACAACGACGGGGTGGGCACGGCGTCCTATCCAGCTTCAGAAAGCAGGCGTACCAATGAGCAGTATCAGCATTATCGGCCTGGGAAACATGGCCGGCGCTCTGGCCGGCCGGGCGCTGGCCGGCGGCAACGCCGTCGAGATCATCGGTCGCGACCCGGCCAAGGCCAAGGAATTGGCCGCCGCGCTCAGCGGCGCCACTGTCGGGACGGCCGGCGCCGTCCCGGCCGGGGACATCGTTGTTCTCGCCCTGCCGTACGCCGGCGCGGCGGCGGTGGTGAGCGAGTACGGGGACGCACTGCAGGGCAAGGTCATCATCGACGTCACCAACCCCGTCGCCCCCGATCTCCAGGGCTTTGTCACCCCCGAGGGCAGTTCCGGCGCGCAGGAGATCGCCAAGGCCGCTCCCGCCGGCGCGCATGTCGTCAAGGCGTTCAACACGCTGTTCTCCCATGTCCTGGCGGCCGGCCCGGCCGAAGGTCGCCCATTGGACGTGTTCATCGCCGGCGACGACGCGGAGGCGAAGGCACGCGTGTCGGCGTTCATCGAGAGCCTGGGACTGCGCCCGATGGACACCGGGAAGCTGCCCATGGCGCGGGCCCTGGAGAACGTCGGCCTGCTGGAGCTGGGCCTCATGACCCACTCCGTCAAGCACACCAACTTCTCCCTCGGCATCACCCTTCTCAGCTGAGCGCACCCGCACCACCACTTCTCGCGCCCCATCCCACCAGTCGATCCGCGGCACGAGAAGAACAGCCCCTCCACCTACCTCACAAGGACAGTAAGATGCGCGTTTTCGTCGCTGGTGGGACCGGCCATTCCGGTTCGTACATCATTCCCGAGCTCATCGCCGCCGGGCACGAGGTCACCGGCCTGGCGCGGTCGGACACGGCCGCGGCGGCGGTGTCCGCGCTCGGCGCGAAGGTGCGTCGCGGCGACCTTGAGGATCTCGACGGGCTCAAGGAGGCGGCCGCGGACTCCGACGGCGTCATCCACGTCGCGCACCGACAGGACCTGCTTCCCTCCGGCGGGCTCGACGCCGTGGCCGCCGCGGAGCTCCCGATCATGCTCGCGTACGGCGAGGCACTCGCGGGAACCGGAAAGCCGCTGGTCGCGGCGGGGAGCATTGGCTCGCCAGGGTACCTGGGCCGGCCGGCCACCGAGGAGGACCTGGCCCTTCCCGGCGGCGACGAGCACAAGGGCACCCTGCGGGTTCGTAACGTCGTGGAAACCGCCGTAATCGGCCTCGCCGAGCAGGGGGTGCGGTCTTCGGTCGTACGGATCGCCAACATCGCGCACAGCACGACCGACCGTTACGGCTTCCTCCCCACGCTGATCGCGCTCGCGAAGGAGAAGGGCGTCGTCGGCTACCCCGGAGACGGCACGAACCTGTGGAACGCCGTACACGCCCGCGATGTCGCCTCTTTGTTCCGCTTGGCGCTGGAGAAGGGGCCGGCCGGCAAGTACTGGCACGCGGTGGGCGACGGGGCCATTCCGCTCCGCGAGATCGCCGAGGCAATCGGCAGCCGTCTGGGCCTGCCTGCCGTAAGCATTCCCGCGGACGTCCTGATGGTGCCGGGGCACTTCGGGTTCCTCGCGAACATAGTCACGCAGAGCTACCCGGCGTCCAACCACATCACGCGCCGAACCCTCGGCTGGGAACCCGCTCAGCCCGGCCTGCTCGCCGATTTGGACAACGGCCATTATTTCCCCGCCGGCTGACGGCAGGTACCTGAACGCAACGAGCCCGGCAAATGACAAATGGCAAATGACAAGGGTTCGACTCTTCTAGAGGGACACTGAGAATATGACGACTGTGGGATTCATCGGAAGCGGCAACATCGGCGTCACCATCGCGCGGCTCGCCATCGAGGCCGGGCACCAGGTCGTGCTCAGCAACTCGCGTGGTCCCGAAACGCTCGCGGACACGGTCGCGGAACTGGGGCCGCAGGCGTCCGCGGCGACGAGTGGGGAGGCCGCGGCGGCCGGTGACATCGTCGTGGTCACGGTGCCGGTGAAGGCGTTCCCCCACGTGCCCGCCGTGCCACTGGCCGGGAAGACGGTCATCGACACGTGCAACTACGGCCCCGAGCGTGACGGGCACATCCCCGAGCTCGACAGCCAGTCGCTCACCTCAAGCGAACTGCTGCTGCGATACATCCCGGACGCCGGGGTCGTAAAAGCGTTCAACAACATCTTCTTCAAGCACCTGCTGTCACTCGCCCGCCCGGCGGGGGCGCCCGACCGCTCCTACCTGCCGATCGCCGGGGACTCCGCGCAGACGAAGGCGGCGGCGACCGAATTCATCGAGTCCATCGGGTACAGCGTCGTGGACGCGGGACCGCTGGCCGACAGCTGGCGGCAGGCGACGGGCACGCCGGTGTGGGGAACCCCGTACGGGCCGTACTCGAACGAGAAGGGCCGGCCGGCCGACGAGGACACCATCCGCGCGGCACTGGCCACCGCAACGCGGTAACCGCAAGGTGGCGCGGGCCGCGGTGTGGTCCGGCCGTGTCGTGGCCCCGTCCGGTGGAAAGCGCCGAAGGCGTTGCTGAGGGCACTCTCCGAGGTGTAGCCGAGTGACGGGGCCGGCGTCGCTATGGGGGTGCCCTCCTCCGTGGGTCGCAGAGGCATTGGAAGAGAGAGTCCTGGGCGCCCAGGGTGGAACCCGATGGCCTGCGGCAACCGCGCGGTGAGTGCCTCGGTCGTGCCGCGGAACGACCGACCTCCGCGAAAGCCAACGCAGCGTGACACGACCTCATGAGCCGTCGCTGAGCGAGAACATGACGCTCAGTCGCGGCGGTCTGCGAGTCGTTTCGGCTTCATCCCGAACATTCCAATGTTCCCCAGGCCAACCCCCGGCGGACCACGAACGCGGGGCTCCCGGCCTTCAGCTGTAGTAGGTGATCTTCTCGTCGAGAACCTGCATGGCCCGGCCCAGCGCTGCCACCCGCTGCTCCAGGGCGGCACGGCGCTCGCGCAGGAAGGCGACCCGCTCCTGCGGAGGATGCTCGGCGCGCAGGATGGCGACGAACCCCCTCAGGTCCGCGATGCCGAGGCCGGCGTCGCGGAAGCACGTGACCAGACCGATCCAGAAGACGTCGTCCTCGGTGTACTGCCTGCGCCCACCTACGGAGCGCCGGACCGGGCCGATGAGCCCTTCACGCTCGTAGTACCGCAGGGTGTCGATGGAGACGCCCGTGCGGTCGGAAGCCGCCGCCGGGGTGAGGGTGGTCATGGAGGCTCCTTTTGTGACCGCCGCTAGCGGGCTTCGGCGAAGCGCGCCAGGTGCTCGTCACCGAGCCGCACACGGCGTGCGGCGAGTGCCTCCCCGACCTGCTCCACGCGGCTCGCGCCGACGATGGGGTCGATGCCCTGCCGCATCAGCGAGGCGAGGACGACCTGGTTCCTCGTGGCAGAGAATTCCTCGGCGACATCGTCCAGGACCGCGAGCACCCGAGTGGTCCCAGGATGATCATAGGTTGACGGAAGCGGTTTGTCCGGGCGCACGTAGGAACCCCACATCAGCGAGCTGTACGACCACACAGCGAGCCCCTCCGACCGCGCGAGGTCCAGATCCTCGTCGGTGAGCATGCGGTGACCGCTCTCCGCGATGGGAGTGAGCGGGCGCGGCTGGACGAGTGAGTGGCGCAGTTGAAGGTACGTCCACGGTTCCAGGCTCCGCTCCCGCGCGAGCGACCTGGCGCGCTCGACACGCCAGGCGGCATGGTTCGCTGCGCCGACCCGCAGGGCCGTTCCCTTCGCGACCAACTCGCCGAAGGCGCCGACCGTTTCCTCCAGCGGCACGGCGCGGTGCTCGGCGTGGGCCCAGAGGACATCGATGTGGTCGACTCCGAGACGTCCCAGGCTCTCCTCCACGCCGGCGTGAATGGCGCGTGCCGAGAGTCCTTCGGCGGTTTCCGGCGAGTGCGGGACGAGCGGGTTGTGGCGGACCTTCGTCGCGATCCGTACCGAGTCGCGCGCGCCCGGGCGGGCCTTGAGCCACGCGCCGATGACGCGCTCGCTGGCGCCGCCCAGACCACGAGGGTCGTTCCAGAAGGAGTAGCAGTTCGCGGTGTCGAGCCAGACGCCGCCGCCGGCGACGAAGGAGTCGAGGATCGCGAAGGCCCGGTCGGGGTCTACGCGGGTGCCGAAGTCCATGGTTCCGAGGATGATCTGGGGGCCTGTGGTGTTCATGCCGCCCATCCTCGAATCTGGAGCGCGCTCCAGGTCAAGAGCGGTTGTGGCATACGGCCGTGGGCACGAGTCCGGAAGCGCCCGGCGTCGTGTGCGAAGGACACGCGTAACGACGCTCCGTGGTGATTCTGAGAGGCGGCCTGCCAAACAGGCCGCGCAGGGCTGCCGGACAGGGCGCCGTGCAGCTCAGGTGGCCGACGGAGCGCCGGAGTCGGTGACCGGATCGCCCTCGGCTTCGCTCAACCGGCACCCAACTCGCGGTCAAGTGCCCTGTTCGGAGCAGGCATTGCGACATACCGTCGAAAAGCACGGATCGCTGCTGACCGTGCTACCCCGGGGCTGTCTCCGTACGCTGAGGAGGCCGAGGTGCCACAGGCGGCGACGAGCACCAGCGTTCCAGAGTGGCACGAAGGTGTCTCTTGCCCAGCGGTCGCCGTGCACGGCAGACGGCCGGGTCGGCACCGGCCCGGACAGCGCGGTGCGCGAGCGTCTGACAGACAGCGCGAACGGTCCGTAGGCACCTGTCGGTTCAGTCGCCGGAGTGGTCCGGCAGGAGTTGAGCCGCGAGTGATCGTGCCGTGGCGGTGAGTGTGGCCGCGTCCAGCCCGGTCCGGCCCATGAACACGATCCCCTGCTGCGCAGCCAGGAGGGCCCGCGCCAGTGCGATCGGATCCGCTCCGGCCGACAGGTCGCCCTCGCGCTGCGCGCGGACGACGCAGTCACCGATCAGCGCGGTGGACGTCTCGTAGGTGCGGTGGGCGTGGGCGAGGACTTCCGGATCGGCGTTGCCGAGTTCGCAGGTGCTGTTGGCCATCAGGCAGCCACGCCGCGCGCCGGCCGGGTCGCCGATCGGTGCCTCAAGGAGCATGCGTAGTGCGTCCAGGGCCCGTGGAGTCTCGGCGAGGGCCTTCCGAAGATGGCCATGGCTGTCGTCGGTGTAGCTGCGCAGCGCCCGGAGGAAGAGCTGACGCTTGTCGCCGAACGCCGCATACAGGCTGCCTTTGCCCAGCCCGCTGACCCGCATCAGGTCTTCCAGCGAGGTCGCGGCGTAACCGGCGGTCCAGAACTGATCGCGGATGGCGTTCAGCACCTGCTTCTCGTCGAACGCTCGTGGACGTGCCATGAGAACCAGGATACGGATTCTTGACCGTCCGGTCCACCATACGGCCCGGGTTCGTCGACACCGAGATGAACCCCGCCGACAGCCCGGCCGCGTCCATGTTTCTTCCGACAACGGCGATGGGGCGGTACGGCAGGCCGGAGGAGATCGCCGCAGGCGTTGTCCTCCGGCCTGCCGTACCGCAGGCCTCCTACGTCACCGGCGCAGTGTTGAGGATCGACGGTGGATACGGCGCATAGCGCGACCGCGCAGCCGACGGCGGGTGGCCACGGACGGCGGCGACGCAGGAGTGAAGTGACGCCTACGGGTCGGACGCCTCCTGACTTGGAGGTCACCGGCGCCGAACGCGCAGACCTGGCCCGACGGCGGCGCCGGTGGCCGAACCCGGACTGGAGATAAAGGTCCTGCGAAACCTCAAGTGGTGACGAGTTCCTGCCAGTGGTCGGCGAGCACCGATGGCGGCTGGGGGACAGGGCCCAGGTCTTGGTCGTGTGCCGTGTGCAGGACGGCGATGGCGTTCTTGAGAGCGTGCTTGGACAGAGGGCGGACAGGGCCGGGCAGTGTGTAGCGGACGCTGGGTCCGGTCGGGGTATCGGCGGGGGCCGCATGGTGCGGCACCGGCGTGTAGCTGCCCCATGCCAGTGCGTTGAGGTCGTGGATCTGGGTGGCCCAGTGTTCGGCGTCGCGGTGTTCCCCATGGTGCAGATGGAGCAGGTGCAGGCACAGGGCGGCGGTGACATTGCCTGAGCCGGCGGCGTAGTGCCACCAGAACCGTGCTCCTTCTGTCTGGTCGGCGAGGTAGAGCAGGCAGGCGAAGGGGAGGGCTCCGTCAGGATCACGGGTGGTGTCGAAGGCGGTGATGCACAGGGCGGCGCCATGGTGGCGGATGGTGCCGCGGCTCAGCAGTCGGAGGTCGCCGTCGGCACGTTCGTGGAGCGCGGCTGGCCGGCTGTGAGAACGGCGCGAGACGGGAAGGGGATCGGGCGTGGTCAGGTGCTGCACCCAGCGCAGGTCGTGCAGGTGGCGGGCGAGACGGTGCCGGGCTTCTTCCAGGTCGGTGACGGTGTAGTCGCCTTGGAAGACGCGGGCACGGCGCAGGACTCCGTCGATGCTGCGCGGGGTGCGGCTCATGGAGGGGTCACTCCGTATCTGTCTCGGGCATGGGGCGGGTGCGGTATCCCATGGCAGCGGCAAGGCGCTGTTTGGCCGTGCGGCGGATGGACCGCACGGTGGCCTCGCAGGTGCCCATGATCAGTGAGGTGTCCTTGGTGCTGAAGCCGAGTGCGTCGCGCAGCACCAGGACATCGAACTGCCGTTCGCTGAGGCGGGACATGTGGTGGTAGAGCCCCAGACCTTCTTCGAGCTCGGCGATCTCGGGGTCGTGTTCCGCCTGGAAGGAGGCACGGAAGGAGGTCAGCAAGGGCTCCGTTGCCGCGTGTATGGCGCGGGCGAAGGCGAGGGTCTCGGTGGTGTCCGGCTGACGACCCCGAGCAGCGAGTTCGCCATGCACCCGCTCTTTGAACAATGCCCAGGCGTACCCGCGAGGGTTGGGGATGTTCTGCAGCCGGGACCAGATGGTGGCCAGGTAGAGGAAGGTGGTGTCGACCAGGTGGCCGGCGTCGTCGATGCTGCCGAGATGGATGCGGCTGTATTCCAGGTAGGCCCGGTGGTATCGGGCATGGAAGTTCCAGAAGTCCGCGGGCATTACACCGAGGCTGCTGTGCACGGTGTCCTGAGCAGGTTCGGGCTGCTGCTCACTCATCGGTGACCTCCCTCATCCAGTGGGGGTGCAGCCGACGTCGAGGCCGGGGGCTGCTTTTCGATGAGAGCGGAGGCTCCGATCCGTACGCCGGCGCCGAGCAGACGCCGCACCAAGAACCACACGTCGGGCGCGAAGGATCGCGCCGCGGCGGCAAAGGCCAGCACGAGGCCGACTACGTTGCAGTCCACAGTGGCTATTTCCCTTTGTTTCAGTCGGTTCCGTGACCACTCCTCCCCAGCGGGCGGGCAGGAACCTAGAGCACCGTTGCTCTGGGGAACAGATAAGCCCACGAAGGGAGGCAACCGTGCAGGTCCACGAACAGAACTTTCTAACGGAAGGTAACTTCCTCTTTACTCGCAGGACTGGCGCACTTTGCTTCTACGTACCGCCAAGGTGCGCCACCCTGGGCGCCCGTTCCGCCACCCCAACTGAACTGCTTCTTTGGCGTAACCGAAGAAATCCAGGCACACTTTGCGCAAACATGAAATTGCATAATCAATTGCATAAGTGACTCGGATCACACTAATTCGTGGTTCTGGCGAGCATCTGCACCCGGAAAAATTGGGAAGAGCCCACGGCGAGCCGCCTTGCGACCGACATCCACTCGCTGTCCTGCCGGGCTCGCGTTGGACGGGGTTGACGTCGATCCCGAGCGGGCGCCGTGGTTGATGGCGGCGGTGTGGCGATGCCACCTCGTCCGCCGCCGGGTGGGCGATGGCCGTTGCGCCGGATTCTCGTTCTACTGCTGGTAGAGTGACGGTATGGGAGATCAGGACACCAGCATCAAGACCACGCGAGAGGTGCGCGATCGTCTGCGGACTCTGGCCGGTGAGCGCGGGACCACCATGAACGATCTCCTGGCGGATCTGGTCGCGCGTGAGCTGACCGAGACGGAGAAGCAGCAGCGCGTTGAGCAGGCGCTGGAAGAAGTGCGGCAGGCCACCGGCGTCACCGTGTCCGACGGCGCCCGCGCCCGGGCACGTTCCTTCCTGCAGCACCTCGGACAGGAGCACCACGCCGCGTGATGCGCGTTCTGCTCGACCACACCTGTATCCGTGCGCTCGCCGAAGGCGACGACTTCCTCAACGGCCTCTATGTGGAGGCCAGTTACGGCCATGCGGAGATCGTGATCCCTGCCCTGTCGGCCACGGTGGCCGACAGGGACAAGCCGGGTGCCGGGGCGGACATCCTCGGGCGGCGCTTCACGACGGTCGCCGACTTCACCCATGCCCACGCCCTGGTCGCCGGGAGCTGGCGGCAGGCCGACTGGCGGATCCTGCACCCGGCAGCCGCCCTCATCGTGGCACGCCAGACAGGCGACGATGCCGCCCTGCTGTCCCTGGACACCGACTTGTACGCAGGGACCGGCGTCAGCCCCCTGAACCCCATGAGCTCCTGACACGGTCGCGGCGATCGCCCAATTGGTGCAAGGCGACGAAAACGCGATCCGGGACGTGATCCACCGGTTCGACGGAGTCCGCCGCGAACACCCTGGCCGCGTTGAAGCCGATCCGCGCCGCCCGCCCGGACGGAGCACCGATCCATATAGCCCTGCACAACCTCTCCGCCCACGGCGGCCAGACGATCCGTGCCTGGGTGGCCCGCAACAAGGCCGATTCAAGGCGGTTCAGCGGGCGGTGGGCCGGAGGCCGTCCATCAGGAGGTTCAGCAGGCGGCTGGCCGTGGCCTCGCGCTCGGGCCGGGGGGCCACGGTGAAGATACCGATGAGGGAGGCGGCGATGTCCTCGGCGGTGACGTCGGAGCGGAGGTCGCCTGCCGCGCGGCCGGCGTCGAGAATCGTGGTGATGGCGGTCAGTAGCTCGGTCCGGGTCTGTGCATGGGTGATCTCGCCCGATTCGATCATTGCGAGCAGCGTGTCGAGCATGCCGTTCTTGGTCGCGATCCAGTCCCCGAACGAGTCCATCCAGCGCCGCATCGCCGCAGCCGGGGGCAGCTGGCCGAGTAGCTCGTGGGCACCGGTCGTCAGCCGGACGACCTGGTCTTGGTAGACCGCGTCGACCAGCGACTCGCGGGTGGGGAAGTGCCGGTAGAGCGTGGCGATTCCGACCCCGGCCTCGCGGGCGATCGCGCGCATCGACGGCTCGGCGTCGGCAGACATGAACACGCGGGTCGCCACCGCGAGCAACTGGTCGCGGTTGCGGGCCGCGTCTGCCCGTGGCGCGCGGATCTCCGCCTCAGTCGAAACGGATCGCGTTCCGTTTATGTTACGGTCATCCATGCAAACGGATCGTAGTCCGTTTCGATGGGCTCCCTCGGCCCCAAGGAGACAGGCGCACATGAAGACGCAGAGCAATCAGCCGCCCACGGGCCGGAACAGGGCGGTCCGGCTCGACTCATTCGGCGGCCCCGAAGTCCTGGACGTCCGCGAGGTTCCCGCTCCGCACGCCGGCCCGGGGCAGGTTCGGGTGCGGGTCACCGCGGCCGGTCTGAACCCGATGGACTGGTTCATGACCTCCGACGCGGACACTGCCGCCCGGTTCGGCCTGACCCTGCCCGTCGGGTTCGGAACCGACTACGCGGGAGTGGTTGACGAGGTCGGTGACGGGGTGAGCGGCTTCGCACCCGGCGACCGGGTGTTCGGAGGTGCCCTGTCCCGCGCGGTAGCCGACTTCGTGGTGGTCGACGCGTCCGGGGAGACGGCGGCGAACGAGGCTCATCACACGCCCGACGGCGTCGACGACCGCACCGCCGCCACCCTCACGATCGCCGGCCGCACGGCATCCGTCGCCCTCGCCACGGTCGACCCCGGCCCGGACGACACCGTGCTGATCGGCGGCGCCGGGGGCGGGGTCGGGGTGTTCGCCGTCCAGCTGGCCCGGATCGCGGGAGCGCGCGTGATCGGGACAGGTTCGCCGTCATCGGCCGGTTATCTGCGCGATCTCGGAGCCGAGCCGGTCGCCTACGGTGACGGCCTGGCCGACCGGGTCCGAGCCCTCGCTCCCGGCGGCGTCACCGCCGCCATCGACCTGCACGGGGCGGAGACAGCGCACGTCGCAAGGGAACTCGGCGTCCCGGACAGTCGCATCTGCACCATCGCCGCGCAGGTCGACGGCGTGTCGGCGGCCAACGGCGCGAACGCGGCTCCCGGCGCCCTCGAAGAGATCGCCCGCCTGGTCGCGGCGTCCCGGCTCCGGGTGCCTGTCGCGGCGAGCTTCCCGGTCGAGCAGATCCGCCGTGCGGCCGCGCTCCAGGCCGGCAGGCATGTACAAGGCAAGGTCGTCGTCGACCTCTAGATCATCGACCTCTGGATCAAGGCTGTCGCGACGATGAGCGCGATGTCGTCGTCACTGATCAGGCGGGGACGGCCTCCCGCCCACTCAGGGGCCGGGGTGACAGACCCTTCTCGTTGCAGGCGTGGATGACGCCGTGGACGGTGTCCTTGTCCACGGCGACCAACCGCGCGATCGCCGACACGTGCGTCCCTCGATGCCGAGCCCATGATGATCGTCGCTCTGCGGATCGGCACGGGCCTTGCCGATTTGTCTGCACACACCCTGTGAGTGCCCGCCGGGGCGAGATCAGTCCGAGTCCTCCTTCTTCCTGAGCTCGGTCAGCTCGTCGAACGTACGGATCAGGACTGTGCGTCGCTCGTCCTTGTAGCCCGATGAGGGATCCAACTTGTCTATGTAGCCCTCCCACACCGCCATGTATGTCCTCTTCCACCCCTGGACCACTTCGGCCTCGGGCAGCGACGCCCCCACGTAGCCCTGCCGCGCCAGGAGGCTCAGCAGCTCCAGGTTGGCCGGCACCGCGACTCCCCAGTACTCGTCGGGTTCGATACCGACGGGGTCGCCGGCCATCGCGTCCGCGACCTCGGTGATGAGCCGGTCCGTGAGGATCGACAGATGGTCGGCGGCCGTGTCGTTCTCGAAGTTGCCAGTGCCCCAGCTGCCCACGGGGCCTCCTTCGCTCGGTGGGTCGGTACGCAACAGCTATAGCAGTGCGTACCGACAACTTGGGCACACAGCTGCGGCGGATCTTCTCGGAGCAGGGTCAGGGTCAGGGTCCTGTGCCTGCGTTCGTTGGGCGGGTGTGGTGTGCCGGTCGTCCCGGGAACCGGTGGGCAGCACGGCCTGCGATTCGGGGGCTTCGAGAATGGTGATGTCGAGACCGGTGACGGTGCTGCTCGGTCAGGCTGGTGGCCCGACGACGGAGACGTTGTCGTGGCCGAACAGGGTCAGGACGGGTTGCCGGCACCGAGGGCACGGTAGATGGCGGTGGTGTAGGCCGCGGCCCGTTGCGAGCCCAGGATGTCGGCCCCCATTTTGTTCATGACGTAGGAGATGGTCATGCTCCGGTCGAGGTCCATGATCGCCATCGAGCCGCCCCAGCCGCCCCAGAACGCGATGCGGCCGTCGGGGATCCAGGACAGGGTGCGCCGGTCGGGCAGTGCGTACCCGATGCCCCACCTCAGATGCAATCCGTTGACGAGGTCCGCGCCGCTGGACTGCTCGTCGAAGATGAGGCCGATGGTGTCGGGTTTGAGGAGCTGACCGTGGGCGGCGGCGCCGGCGCGGGCGATGGGGGCGAGGATCTCGGCCACCGAGAGGGCGTTGCCGTGGCCGTTGGCCGCGCCGAGGTCGGCAGCGCGCCAGGCCGGGGTGTTGGCTGCGGCTGCGCTGAACGAGGGGCCGGTGAAGGTCTTGTACGCGACGGTGTCGTGACCGAGTGCCGAGGGATCGAAGTCGGGTGTCGGCGCGATGACGTCGGCGACGCGTTCGAGGTCGGCGTCACGCAGCCCGATCTGGAAGTCGGCGGCGAGCGGCCGGGCGAGGTGCTGGTGCACGAAGTCGCGCAGCGACAGACCGGTCAGGCGGTGCACCAGCTCGCCGATCAGGTGGCCGTAGTTCAGGACGTGGTAGCCGGAGGCCGAGCCGGGCTCCCACCAGGGTGTCTGAGAGGCCATCCGGGCAGCCGTCGCGCGTACGTCGTACAGGTCCTCCAGCCGCGCGGGGTGATCCAGACCGGACACACCCGAGGTGTGCGACAGCAGATGCCGCACCTCGACGTGTCCCTTGCCGTGTGCGGCGAACTCGGGCCAGTAACGGGCGACTGGCGCGTAGAGGTCCAGTTCGCCGGCATCGACGAGCAGCAAGGCGGCCAGACTGGTCACGGTCTTCGTGATCGACCACACGTTGGTGATCGTGTCGCGCTGCCAGGGCTGTGTGCGTGCCGCATCGCGATGGCCGCCCCACAGGTTCACCACCTGCCGGCCGTCGACATCCACGACCAGCGACAGGCCCACCTCCGCGCCGCTGCGCAGCTGGTCCTCCACGGCGTCGCGGACGGGTTCGAACAATGAGCTGACGGTTCCGTTCAGTTCGCTCATGCCCACAGCGTCAAACCTTGACCCTGGTGTCAAGGTCAAGGGGGTAGCGTGGTGATGTGCGTATTGGCGAGCTGGCCGCTCAAGCGGGTGCGTCTCCGCGACAGGTGCGGTTCTACGAGGCGAAGGGCTTGATCACCTCGGCCCGTGGGCCCAACAACTACCGTGACTACAGCGAAGCGACCCTGGGCCGCGTCCAGCAGATCCGCGAACTGCTGGGCGCCGGTCTGTCGACGCAAGTAATCCGCGCGATCCTGCCCTGCCTCGACTCACCGCGCGACCCGATCGTCTTCGAAGGCGTCCTTCCCGAGACGGTGACGGCGCTCGAACGCGAGCGTGACAGGCTGACCGAGCGCATCGACGTCCTGGCCCGCAACCGCGACGCAGTCGCCGACTACCTCACCGAACTCCAAAAGCGCTCGGGCTGATCCGCCGCGAGCTGCGATGACCGCGCCAACGGCTGCTCACGTCGCACCGCGATCCCGCGCGAAAGAGCTGCGGAACCAGGAGCCTTTTCCCACCTTGCGCTGGTCTGTGGTGAAGGACGAGGACGGCCTTCGCCACGCCGGTGATGCGGTTGGTGCTGCAGCGGAGCTTCCGCGCCGACCAGCGCAACGGCCTGCTGCCGGTGCAGCGGCAGCATCCACGGAACAACGCGCGGCTCCTGTGCCTTTGGGCTGAGAGTTCGAACACCTCCCTCAACGGCGTGGGAGCCTCGTGCGTTGCGCACACCACCAGCGTCCCCCGATCAGTGCCCACGCTGAAAGAGCTCAGTGAACCATTCGGACGCATTTCCCGTGGAAGTGGCGGGGCCATTATTCCTCCGGGCGGTCTCCCAGTTGGGACCGGCCCGACGGTGTCAACCCTCACCGTGGGTCCGGTCCTTGGGCGATGGGAATTTTGCTGGCAAATCTTGACACGACACGTGCACATCGGCGCCACGATCCGGAGCATCGGCTATGGGGACACAAGACTCCTCCTCGATCAACTCGCCGAACGGTGTTTTTTATTATTGAGGGTGATGGGCGTGAAGATATTGGCTGCTGTTGGTGTTGTTGTTCTTGGTCTCGTCGACTGGTTGCTCTTCATAGGTGTGAGTATCTCAACATTTTTTATTTCTTTGTCCCTCGGCTTGGGATCGGACGGTGCGTTTTTTATCTCGCTGGGCCTCTCCGTGGCAGCAGCTGGTGCATGCTTCTTTCGCTTTCCCGGGACGTCGAAATCTTTACGAGAAGTATGCGAGAAGAGAATATTTGAATTGGCGGACAAGGTTGGGTGGAGGCGGAAGCTGCCGCCTGCGCCCTGACGGCCCTTGCCTTCAAGCATGTTTGGAGCAGTGACGTCCATGAGACTGCTCTCCGATCCTGCCCGCCTGCGCTGCCGTGTAGCCCGTGGTTGGCAGTCGGCCGTTCGGTGGAGTGCCCGGTCACGGACGCAGGTTGGACAGCAGTTCGTCCGCGGCAAGGTAGGGGCGCTCCGGGGGCAGCAGCAAGCGGGTCGCGGCGTCCGGGTCGCTGTCAGAGGAAGGGCCCGCGCTTTCGGAGCGCGGGCCTTCAGTCCGTGATGCCGTGTCAAGGAGTCCGTCGTCCCGGCTCCACCTGCCGCCAGTACGCGCCGGTCTCGCTGGTCGCCTTGAGCAGCCGGGCGGGTTCGGCGGACGCCGAAGGCCACAGGCGGATCAGGTACTCCTCCACCGGGTCCTCGGTACCCCGTGTCTCCCCGTCGTCGCGGTGCCGGCCCGCGACCAACAGCCCGTAGACACCGGGTGGCTGGTCAGGGGCGAAGGCTAGTGCGGACGGCGGGACCACGTCCGCGCCGAGCAGGCGCATCGGGCCGCCCGGCCAGCGCAGGGCGACGATCGCAGCGTCCTGCCAGTTGTCGAGGGGGACGGCCGGTGCGGACGGCAGCAACCGCGCCGTCACCCGCACCTGGCCGTCCGCGAGCCCGGTGAGGATCACCGCTCCGCCGGGCGGATCGGCGGTCGCGGCCACGAGGCCGTTGCCGTACGGCAGTTCCTCGGTGCCGGTGACCGCGTCCGGGCCGACGAGGGTGAACCTGTTGTACTCCACCCACAGCAGAGTGGTCGGCACCGGGCCCTCCAGTAAGGGTTCAGGGGGTTCAGAGGGTTCAGGGAGTGATGTGGACGAAGAACGGGTCCAGGTCCAGTACCCGGTTGGACCGGTAGAAGCTGCCAAGAGCCGCCCCGCCCTGCGAGTTGTCGTTCCTGTCGATCATGCAGGACGACCAGCCGTCAGGACCGGTCACCCCGGTCGGCAGCCCCCAGGCCGGATCCATCTCGCACCAGGCCACGGTCGGCGGCGCGAAGGTGCGGCCGGTGCCGGTCGTCTGCGCGGCGCCCTGGTAGGTGGAGCGGAAGGGATACTCGTCGCACGACTTGCCGGTGGGCCGGACCCAGCCGCGCGGGCAGGCCCTGTCCCCGTTGGCCCTCTTCTTCGCCGCGTCCTGGAGCCGGGTCAGCACCACGCCGTTGGGATAGGCGCCGGGCAGCCCCGACTGCTGGGCCGCCTCGATGTGCTGGGCGAGCGTCGGATAGAAGCCGGTTTTGGAGTACTCCATGACAGGCACGATCCCGAGGAACACGCATCCCGCGCCGATCGTCGGCTGCTGGATGCCGGGCGTCTCGGGGTCGCCGGAGTTGTTCCCGTCGTCCTCGAAGGCGTTGTCGCAGCGGATGCTGGGCGGGCTGACCGAGCGGGTGGTCGACGGCAGGGTGAAGAGATACTGCACGTTCCACTCCCACTCGGGGTCGGGGTAGCCGATCCCGCCGGGCTCGCTGCGGGTGGACAGCCAGTAGGAGTCGCCCTCGTTGTCGACGCCGTCGCGGAACTGTCCGGGCCTGAGGCTCCCGGAGCCACCGTCCGGCTTGCAGTCCCCGGTGCAGTACGCGGCGCCGGTGATGGTGGCGGCACCCGAGGCGCCGATCCGTTCGCCCCAGTACTTGCGCACGGTCACCTGGAAGGCGAACCGGTCGATGAGGTCGCTGGTGAAGGCGTAGGCGTACTCCAGCGCCAGGGCGGTGCCGACGTGGACACGCTGACCGCTGGGGGTGACGTACCAGATGTAGACGGCGACGTCGGTGATCTGGCACATCGAGGTGCGGAACCCCCACCAGCCGCCGCCGACATGGTCGTAGCACCAGTCGGGGATCGGGAGGACTTCCTTGGTCTGCGGGTCGTCGTCGCGCAGGGTGGCGGTCGCGTCCCGGGGCGCCTGGAGCGTGTCGGGGGCCTGGCGCCTGGCCTCGGCGATCGCCGCGTCGCGGGCGGCGCGGCCGGCTGCCGGGATGTCGCCGGTACGCAGACAGGTGACGGCTCTGCCGCCCGCGGGTACGCCCATCTTTGCGGCCGTCGCCGCGTCGACCGGCTTCGCCTTCGCCGCCGCGGCGTCCAGCGCGGCGGGCGAACAGGAGTCGGTCCCGGCTGCCTTGTCGCCGTCCGCCGTGGACAGTCTGACGGGCCGGGGGACGGGGGCGTTCCCGGCGAGGACGTCCGGGCTCACGATGTCCCCGGGCTGGGCCGCAGGGGCCGGTGCCGCGGGCCGGTCCGCCGCGGCGGCGCCCACCCCGGGCAGGGCGGTGAGCGCAAGGGCGAGGACGGTCCCGACGGGTAACCAGCGGCGTACGGACGTGCGGTGCGGAGTTTTCAACGTGCTCCTCCTTCTTTGCTCACGCAATTCTGCGGCGGACATGCCAATCAGTCAGACAACTCGGGGTGGCATGTGATCGCAAGGAAGGATCCGGTCAGTGGGGCGAGTTGACGCAGGTGGCGCACCGGGGCGAGACGCGCCGACCGTCGCCGCACCCTTGAGGCCATCGCTTGAAAGTGCCGCCCCGGCTCTGGCGGGGCACGCCCGACGAACTCGACCGCGCACAAACGGCTGATCAGGTCTGCGTCGTCCTCGAAGCTTGGCTGAAGGCGGGGCGGGAAAGCATCTTGGAGTGATTGATCGCGCGGCCAAGCCGCTGGTTGTCGACGACCGGGGCAATGTCTTGGCCGTTTTCGACCGCGGCGCAGAAGGCGTGGCTCCCACGGACGCGCCGATGCCCGCTTCCCTGGTCGCTCTCTGGCACGGCGGCAAGGTCCTCATGGTCTTCGACCGGTTCCGGCAGTCCTGGGAACTGCCCGGAGGAGTGATTGAACCTGGGGAGACTCCTCGTCAGGCAGCCGTACGCGAGCTGCTGGAAGAGGCCGACCAGCGGTCCGACAGTCCGTTGCGGTTCACGGGCTACGCGGGCTTCGTGCTGAAGCCCGCCGAGCCTGCCGAGCGCGCCGAATACGCGGCGCTGTTCACCGGCCGGACCACAAGTCCACGCAGCTTCCGTGCCAATGACGAGATCTCGGCCATCTGCTGGTGGGACTTCCACGAGCCCCTCCCAGGACGCGTCCAGCCCCTCGATGCATACCTGGCCGCGCTCACACGGAACCAAGCTGAGGGCCACGAAGAAGCACTCCATATCGCAAGTGAGCAGGTTGAGAACGAGCGGCAATAGGCATCGGGTGTGGGGGAGGAAGCAGCGCAGGCACGGGTCTGCGTGATCATGGAGTCTCTATGCTCAGTGATGGCCAAGGACGGCTGTGCCCGCGCTGCCGTCTCGCTCGCTGTTCACGCACTCCATGCCGGGCCCCGGGAGGGTTGGCGGGAGCTACGGGACTGCCTGGTACCGCGCGTGTCACCCAGCGGGGCGGAGTGTGCGGGAGAATGGTGTGCATGGATCAACTCGGTGCCGCGCTGCGGGCGTGGCGGGACCGGCTGGACCCCGCGGCGGTGGGGTTTGCACACGGCTCACCTCGTCGGGTCCCCGGTCTGCGACGCGCGGAGCTGGCGACGCTGGCCGGCATCTCGGTCGAGTACGTGGTCCGGCTGGAGCAGGGGCGGGTGGCGACACCCTCGGCGCAGGTCTGCTCGGCTCTGGCTCGCGCCCTGCACCTGTCCGACGACGAGCATGCTCACCTTCTGCGCATGGCCGGGCACGCAGCGGATCCGAGCCGGGTTCCGCGAATGATCCCGGGGAGCCTGTACCGGATCGTGGACCAGCTCGTCGGCAACCCGCTGGCGATCTACGACGCCACCTGGCAGTTGCTGCACTGGAATCCGCTGTTCGCGGCCACGTTCGGCGATCCCACGGTCCGCGGTGCGGGAGACCGCAACGTCCTGCTCTGGCAGTTCCTGGGTGAACTGCCCCGGGTCCGGCAGACGGCGGCCGAGCGGGCGGCGTTCGAGGAGTCCCTTGTCGCCGACCTGCGCGCGACGACGAGCCGGTACCCCGACGATCCCGACCTCGCGGCGTTGGTATCGAGGCTGAACCTCAGCCCACGGTTCTGCGAGTTGTGGAGCCGTCGAGCGGTGGGCGGTCACCAGAGTGCGCACAAACTCGTCCAGCACCCGGACGTCGGAGACATCGCCATGAACTCCGACATCCTGAACACCGAGGGAACGAACCTCCGCCTCGTGGTGTACACGCCGCAGCCAGGCACCGACGCCCGCAGCAAACTCGAATTCCTTGCGGCCGTTGGGGTCCAGAAGATGTCTCCTCAGGGATGAGGGCCCGCGTTCTGCCTCGTGCGGTGGACCAGGCTGTTGGGTGGTACGCGCGGTACCAGGAAGTTCCGTAGCTCCCGCCAACCCTCCCGCGGACCCAGCATGGAGTGCGTGAACAGCGTACGACCGTGCTGTTCGGACCAGGAGGAGCCAGCATGACCACCACGTTCATCACCGGGGCCAACAAGTCTCTCGGTTTTGCTACCGCTCGTCGCCTCGTCGAGGCGGGGCACACCGTCCTCCTCGGTGCCCGCGACCGTGAGCGCGGCCGGGCCGCGGCCGAGTCGCTCGGTGCCCGGTTCGTTCAGATCGACGTGACCGACGACGCCTCGGTCCAGGCCGCGGCCGCGGATGTCGCCGCGCATGAGGGATCGATCGACGTCCTGGTCAACAACGCCGGCGTCCTCGGCCGGGTCGGTCCCGTCGAGGAGTACACCGCGGCCGACGTGAGCACCGTCCTCGACGTGAACGTGGTGGGGATCGTGCGCGTCACGCACGCGTTCCTCCCGCTGCTGCGCGAGTCGTCGAACCCCGTCATCGTCAACGTGTCCAGCGGAATGGGCTCCTTCGGCATGACCCAGGACCCGGCGCGGGTCGAGTCGCAGTACGCCCTGCCCCTGTACTCCGCATCGAAAGCCGCGGTCACGATGCTCACGACCCAGTACGCCAAGGAACTGAAAAACGTGAAGGTCAACGCCGCCGACCCCGGGCAGACCGCGACCGACTTCACCGGCGGCCTCGGACACAGCGTCGCCGATGGCGCCGAACCCATCGTGACCCTTGCGACGATCGGCCCGGACGGGCCGACGGGACAGTTCATCGACCGATCCGGAAACCTGCCATGGTGAACCTGCCCTGAACCCAGGGTCGGTCGACCCGCCGCCCCGCGTGTGCCTCATGCTCGTGCTCTCTCTTCGGCGCTGCACCGAGAGAAACGGCAGGGTCGTGGACTTCTACCTCCACCTTTACCTTCACCTCGAACTCGCCGCTACCCTCGTCACGCTTCGCATGCTGATCCGGCAGGCACGCAGCCACTACCGATGGGATGGCCGACCCACCGGCCGCCGCCTCAAGTGATCCATTTACCGGTCGGTCTTAGGCACCACGATGATCCCGACCAGCCGCACGCCCCCGGAACCGGCAACCGCTCCGCAGATTGCGTGCTTGCTAACCCGCCGATCGTTGGGTTCGGAGATTCTGTATGTCCTTCTCGTAAATGATGAAATCACATGGAGTGGCCAGCAGAGGCGCGAGGTCAGGATACTGCTCCTCAAAGGCTCCCTTACGGACCACTTGGTAGCCCGACCTTTCGTTCCATTCCGCCATGAACTGTTTAGAGGCCTGGTCCCAGTCGCGAGGAACCAGGAGCTCGATCTGAAGGGTCTTGACACCTTGCTCTCGGAGCATATCTATGGTGAAGCGTCGCAGCTCGCGACCGATCCCCATGTTCCGGCGGTCGGGGTCGGAAACCAGCATTCCCGATTCCCCTCTCTCTGGGGTCAGGAGTTGCACACGAATGGACCCAACGAGGACTCCACTGATACTTGCCACGATGATCTCCCTGGCGCGGGTGAATTCCGCGATCTCGCTCGCAGTTGTCCGCGTTGCGCCCGGAAGCCACTGTCCGTCTTCAGATGCCGCGTAGACCCGATTCACCAACTCTGCTATTTGCGCCATCAGGACTGTGTCCGAACTGGCTTCCGGCGGCAGGATTTCGATATCCAGAGAAGGAGAGCTGGTCATCACGTTTCGGCCCTTCGGTCATCGAGCTCATCGCAGATAAACAATTGGAGAATGCTATCAGGCAGAGCCCCGGAAGGGCTCCGCGTTCTCACGGCTGGCGCCGGAGCCGGAGGTGTGAACCCGATTTCCCAATTCGGCGGTGGTGGGCAGTTCGTGACGGGTGTCGGATACCCGTGCAGGCGCGGCTTTCCGCTGATCACCAACGTAAGACCGTGCCTGCTGCCCACGAAGCCGGGCCGGGAGGGAAGCCGGGCCGGGCGGGAGGCGGCGTGAAGGCGGTGCCGGTCGGACGGCCCTCAGGATCGTCAGCAGAACAGGGCCAGGCCCATCACCCCGGCCCCACCCCGCGCCTTCGAACGGGCCGGGCCGCCCACCGGCCGCCCTCGCCGGGACGCGCGGCGGGCACCCCGAGGCCACACTGGTGGTATGTGCGACGTCGACCGGCCGGAGACTGTGTCACGGAGGTTCCCCCAGGCGCCGGCCAGCGCGGCGGCGGCCCGAAGGCTGGTGCGGGACGTGCTGCAAGACATCCCGGCCGAGCCGGCCGACACCGCCCAGCTCCTGGCCGGCGAACTGGTGACCAATGCGGTGCTGCATGCGCGCACCGAGGCCGAGGTGTCGGTGCGGGTACACGACGGCCGGATCCATGTACAGGTCAGCGACGACCGGCCGGACCGCGGACCCGTACCGCAGTACGGCCCCCCGCACGCCGGTACGGGGCACGGCCTGGCCCTGGTGGAGCACATGGCGTCGCGTTACGGGGTGGAGGCCGGCGACCGGCGCAAGACCGTGTGGTTCGAGCTGTGGACGGACCGCCGGCCGCCGCCCTCATCCGGATGGGAGACGGCCGTGCCACGCGGCAGCTCCGCGAGCACGGTGACACTCGTCGACGTGCCGAGCGCCCTGTGCTCGGCGAGCCGCCAGCACCGGCACACGGTGCTGCGCGAACTGACGCTCGCCGTGTCCACCGGCGGTGAGCCGGGAGTCCGCCCCGAGGACCTGGCCACCGCCAACGACATCGAACACGTACTCAGTGCCGGTATGGCGGACGCGTCGGCGGAACCGCTCTCCGAAGCGCCGCTCCGCTCCCTGCGGCTGCCGATGCCGGCCGACGCCGCAGCGGCGGTGCGCGTCCTGCGCCAGGTGCTCGACGTGGCCGAAGAGGCGGCGCGTAAGGAACGCCTGCTCACCCTGCCTGCCCTGCCGCGCGGCCGCGCCTTCCAGAACTGGATGTTCGACCAGATCCTGGGCCAGCTCGCCGGCGACCACCCCACGGCCTGGACCGTGGTGGCCCACGAGCCGGACGTGCGCACCTCGGAGCTGATGCCCTGGGACGTCAGCCACGTACGGGCCGGCAGGTTCCCGACCATCGCCGCCGACGAGGGGAACCGCATCATCGCGGTGAACAAACCCGCTGCGGACCTGCTCGGCTGGCAACCGGACGATCTCGTGGGACGGCGGCTCACCACGCTCATCCCCGAGCACCTGCGCCGGCGCCACAGTGCGGCGTTCACCTCACTGCTGCTCACCGGACGGGCCCGCATCGTGGGCCGCTCCGTCCCGCTTCCGGCGCTGCACCGCGACGGTCATGTGGTTCCGGTGCGGCTGTACATCGAGACCCAGGAGATGGCCGACGGCCGTACCGTCTTTGTCGCCCGGCTGGCTCCCCGCGCGACGACGTTCCTCATGCCGGGCTCTGCCGACAGGGCGGCGCCGCTGTCCGAGGACACGAGTACGCCCGCCCCGGAACTTCCCCGGAGCACGAGCAGCGCCCAGGCAGGCATGAACGCACTGGAAAGGCTCGCCCTGCTCGCCGACACGGGAGCCGCACTGAACAACAGCCTGGATCTCAGGGAAGGGCTGCGCTCGGTCGGCAGGCTCCTGACGCAACGGCTGGCCGACTGGTACGTGGTGGACCTGTTCACCGAGGACGCCCAGGTGGACAGGGTCTGCGTCGTCCACCGCGCCGCCCCGGGGCTGCACCCCGCGGCGTACGAGGGCAGATTCCCTGCGGTCTCAGAGACTTCCCGCGGACCTCTGGCCCGGGCCCTGCGCGGCGCGGGACCACTGTTGCTCACCGACGCGCCGCCGGCGGGCCAGACCGGCAGCGCGCTGGACGCCGACTACCTGGAACTGTTCCGCGGACTCGGCGCGGGCAGCTCCGTCGTCGCGCCCCTGAGCGCCCGCGGCGAGATCTTCGGCGCCCTGACGGTGACCCGTACGGCCGAACGGAGGCCGTTCACACAGCAGGACGTGTCCCTGGTCGGCGACCTGGTGCGCAGTCTGGCCCTGGGCGTGGACAACGCCCGCCTGTACCAGCAGAGCCGCAACATCGCCGAACGCCTCCAACGCTCCCTGCTGCCCGTGCTGCCGGAGGTCGAGAACCTGCAGCTGGCCGCCCGCTACGCCGCTTCCTCCGCCACCGCGCAGGTCGGCGGCGACTGGTACGACAGCTTCGTGCTGCCCAGCGGTGACACCGCCGTGGTCATCGGCGACGTCACCGGGCACAACCTCGACGCGGCCATCGCCATGAGCCAGCTGCGCAGCATGCTCCGTGGCATCGCCGTGGACCGCCAGGAGCCGCCTGAGACGGTGCTGCGCCGCCTGGACCTGGCCAATCACAGCCTGTACCGGGAGGCCACCGCCACCTGTCTCTACGGCATCGTCAAGGGACCCGCACAGGGTCCCTGGGAGCTGACGCACTCCTCCGCAGGTCATCTGCCGCCCCTGCTGACCACCTGGGAGGGCGACACCCGCTACCTGGAGGAGGGGTCGGGCCTGCTTCTGGGCCTGGATCCCGCGATGCCCCGCCGGACAGCGAACACCGCGCTGCCGGCCCGCTCGACCACGCTGCTGTACACCGACGGCCTGATCGAGCGGCGCGACGAGCCCCTCGACCGCGGACTGGACCGGTTGAGCCTGCACGCGGCAGCGCTGGCACGCGAACCTCTTGAGACGTTCTGCGACGAACTGCTGATCGGCCTGGGGGCCGACAGCGCAGACGACATCGCAGTCCTCGCCGTCCGTCCCGCACCGCCGCCCGCAGCGGCATCCGACTGATCGCCGTCCTCATCGTCCCGG
>NZ_LIPP01000360.1 GCF_001418335.1 Streptomyces aurantiacus
CCCGTCCTCCGCCGCTCCGCCTCGTCCACCTGCACCGGTACCACTCCGGGCGCCCCGGTCAGCCGCCGGAATCCCCCGCGGCTCTCCAGGCGCCCGTGCACCCGCACCGGCGGCCCGACGAGATGGGCGTGCCCCCCCACCCCACCACCACCAGCGCCGGGGAAAGAGCTGGGACAGGGAGCAGCCCGCGGTCCCGTCCGCCCGGGCAGCAGCCCGCCCCGGTCGGGCTGCGCGAGCGTCATTCCTACAGCCTTCCGAATTTGGTGAACTCCCACGTCGGGTCGCTGAACTGCGAAGGCCCGTACCTCTGTTGACTCCTCCCGGCGTACGGCGCAAACAGCCCGGGTATCACAAAAAGGGCAGGGGACGGCGCGTCAACTGCCAGAGATAACCGAGGAGTTGTATGCGTATGACGTGCTGGTACGAGGGCCCCATGAGCGCGTTCGACACCGAGACGACGGGTGTCGACGTGGAGACCGACCGGATCGTGTCGGCCGCCGTCGTCGTCCAGGACGCTCCCGGCAGCCGCCCGCGGGTGCGCCGCTGGCTGGTGAATCCGGGAGTGCCGGTGCCCGCGGGCGCCACGGCGGTGCACGGGCTGACGGATGAGCATCTGCGGCGCAACGGCCGCTGGCCGTCGCCCGTGATGGACGAGATAGTCAGGGAGCTGGCCGACCAGAGCATGGCGGGACGCCCGCTCGTGGTGATGAACGCGCCCTTCGATCTGACGCTCCTGGACCGGGAGTTGCGCAGGCACCGGGCGTCGTCGCTGGACCACTGGTTCGAGTGCGTGCCGCTGCGGGTCCTCGATCCGCGGGTCCTCGACAAACACCTGGACCGCTACCGCAAGGGCGGTCGCACGCTCACGGACCTGTGCGCGCACTACGAGGTGGAGTTCCAGGAGGCTCATGACGCGGCGGCCGACGCGGTGGCGTCCCTGGAGGTCGTACGGGCGGTCGGGCGCCGTTTCGCGCTCCGCCTGGAGCGGCTGTCGCCGGCCGAACTACATACGCTGCAGGCCGTCTGGCACGCCGCGCAGGCCCGTGGCCTCCAGGCGTGGTTCGCCCGCAGCGGCTCGGAGGAGTCGGTCGATCCGGCCTGGCCCCTGCGGCCCGAACTCCCGGCGGCGGCAGCCTGACGCCGACGGGCCGGACCAACGGACCGGATCAACGGACCGGGTCAACGGACCAGGTCACACGAAAACTGGCGGTCAGGTCACACGACAAAGGCCGGTCCGGTCGCCAGAAACCGGCCTGGTCAAACAAAAAGCCGGTCCGTCTGTGACGGACCGGCCTTTCCCGGTGGGCGATACTGGGTTCGAACCAGTGACCTCTTCGGTGTGAACGAAGCGCTCTCCCACTGAGCTAATCGCCCGGGAACGCACCGAACAATACAGGTCTCCGTGCGTTTCCTTCAAACCGCTTCACGGTTGCCTCCGAGGTGGGCGACGAGCCCCCGCCGCCCCGCCCGCATCATCAGCGCGTGATTGGCGCGGAAGGCGGGCCGTCCCGGCACGGCGAGCCGTCGCAACAGCGGCTTGGTCACCCGGACCTCCTGGTCGTAGCGGGCAAGGGTGCCCGGTCCTCCGGCGGCGAGGGTCCACCGTGCCCAGCCGTCCACGTCACCCGTCATCGCGATCTCCAGGACGCCGGCCGCCCGGTCGCGGCGCACGTCCCGGGCGGTGAACACCAGGTCGTACGGCAGCACCGAGCGGATGCGGACGACCCCGCTGAGCTCGTCGACGCGCGTCACCTCACGCACCTGTGGCCACCACCTCGGATACCGCTCGACGTCGGCCAGCGCGCCGTAGACGTCGTCGAGCGGGGCGGCCAGGCTCCACAGGCTGCGGAAGCGGTAGTGCGTCCAGTCCATACGTTCCATGATCCGGGCCCGCCCGCCCGTGACAAGACCACGTAGGACGGACTTGTCGGATCTGAGTACGCCCTGAGTACGTGCGCCCATGCCGTACGGCGTGACCTGGCCCACACTCCAAGGCATGACTAACATTCCGCCCCCGGCCGAGGAGTTGCGGATCCTCGACCACGAGCTGTGGCAACTGGATCTGCGCCGGAACCAGTTGCTGGCCCGCCGGGCGTGGCTGCTCAACGTGCTCCAGTCGGCCGGTTCCCAGGCGGCCCGGTCCTGGGCCCAGGCCTCGGCCCCGACGCGCGCCGCTGCCAACTGGCCACCGCCCGCACCACTCCCCCGACCCGGACCCGGACCCCGCCGGCCGGAGGCCACGGCCCCCGGTGTGCAGAACGTGCTGCTCGTCCTCGGCGGCATCCTGCTGACCGTCGCGGCGATCGCGTTCACGCTGGTGAGCTGGGGAGACCTGGGCATCGCCGGGCGGGCCGCGGTCCTCGGCGCGGTCACCGCGGCCGCGCTCGCCGCGCCCGTGCCGCTGCTGAAGCGCGGGCTCCGCTCGACGGCGGAGTCGCTGGCGGGCCTGGGCCTCGCACTGACGGTGCTCGACGCCTACGCCCTGCACGAGGTCGCCCTCCCGGGGGTGGACGGCGCCGGCTACTCGGCGGTGGCGTCGGCGCTCCTGGCCGCGCTGTGGACGGCGTACGGCCGCGTCCTCGGTGACCTGCGCCTGCCGTTCCCTGCGGCCATGGCCGCGGCTCAACTCCCGCTGCTGCTCTGGTCGGTGGCGACCGGAGCGGGCGATCACACGGTCACGGCGGCGGTGCTGGCGACGGCCGCGTTCGACACGGTCGTGGCCCTCTCGGTGTCCGTCCCGCCGTCCGTACGGACCGTCGCCGCCGTCGGCGCGTACGGGGCCGGCGCCTGGAGCACCCTGGCGGCCGTCCTCCTCTCGTGGGAGGCCGACGGTCCGGGCGCCGCCGCCCGTGCGGCGGCGCTCCTCGTCCTCGCCGCGGCGATCGCGCTGGGGGCCGCGTGGCGTGCCCCCGAGGCGAAGGCCGCCCTGGGTCTGGCGTCGGCCGGCGGTCTGGTCGCCGTCGCCGCGGCCGGCGCCGTACTGCGCCCGGTACTGCCCGGCGCGTGGACGGTCGCGGCCTGTCTCGCCTGCGCCATCGCGCTGCCGGCCGTACGAGGCTCCTGGCTGCCCCGCACCGTACGCCGCGGCCTGTGGTGGTCCTCCGCCACGGTGCAGGCGCTCACCCTGGTGTGGACCCTGCCCGTGGTCGCCCTGGCGCTGCTGGGCCCGGCCGGCTGGGCGGCGCACGTGTGGTCCGGTGCGCCCTCGGACGCCCGCGCCGCGGTGACCGTCTCCACGTCCTGGCCGCCCGGCATGGAAACGACTCCGCTCCTGCTGGCCGCGGTCGCGGTGGTCCTGGCCCTGACGTTCCGGGGCGGCCCCCACCGACAACTCGCCCTGAGCGCGGCACTGACCCTGGCCTGGGCCACGACTGTCGTCCTGCCCGCCACGGTGGCACTCCCGTACTGGGCCACCTTGTTGACACATGGCGTGCCGGCGGCGGCAGCGCTGACGGCAGCGGCGTACGCTCCCGAACCCACACCCGAGCCCGCATCCACGCCCACGCCCGCACTCGCCGGTCACCCTCCGACGGCCGCTCGGCTCTCACCCGTGACCCTGCCCGTGACCGTGACGGCGCTCTGTCTGGCCCTCCTCGGCTCGGTCCACCTCGTCGCCCTCTCGCTGGCCTCCGAAGCCGCCACCCTCGCCGTCCTCGGAGGCCTGACAGCACTGTTCGCGACAGCCGCCGCCTGGCAGACGCCGGTAAAGATCCGGGCCGTCCCGGCAGCCGCCTCCCTGGCGTACGCCACGGCGCTCGCCTGTGCCACGGGCGCGTCCCTCGACTGGCAGCCGCACCACATCGCGCTGCTCGTCCTGGTGGTGCCGGCCGCTGCCGCACTGCTGGCGCCCCGGCTCGATGACGCCACCCTGAAGGTGTCCGTCGAGATCACGGGAGCCGTCGCGGGGCTGACGGCGACCGGCCTCGCGCTCGCCGAACCGCCCGTGCTCGCCCTCGTCCTGGCCCTGTGCGGCGTGATCACCGCGGGCACGGCCGTACGCCCGGACCGCAGGCAGGCCGGCTACGCGGCAGCCGCGCTGTTCGTGCTCTCCGGCTGGGTGCGGCTGGCGGCGTGGGAGATCGGCTCCCCGGAGGCGTACACGCTGCCGGTGACCGCACTGGCGCTGCTCGTCGGATACGCCCGCAGGAAGCGTGACGCGGACGCCTCGTCCTGGACCGCGTACGGACCCGGCCTGTCGGTGACGCTCGTGCCGAGCCTTCTGACGGCATGGGGCGACACGGACTGGCCGCGCCCCTTGCTGCTGGGCGCCGCGGCGCTCGCCGTCACCCTCGTAGGCGTCCGGCACCGCCTGCGGGCACCGCTCGTCCTCGGCGGCGGCACGCTCGTCCTGGTCACCCTGCACGAACTGGCCCCGTACGTCGCCCAGGCGGTCGGCGCACTCCCCCGCTGGGCGCCCCCCGCACTGGCGGGCCTCCTCCTGCTGGCGGTGGGCGCCACCTACGAAAAACGCCTACAGGACGCCCGCCGCCTACGAGAGACCCTGGGCAAGATGCGCTGACGGAAGTGAGGCCGCCCCCACCAGGGGGCGCCCCAGGGGCGAGGGGAACCGCGCGCCCAGCCCCCACCACCCGCAGATCACATCTTGTCGCCCACCAACGCCAGATTCTGAATAGCCGCCAACCCGTACAACGCCGTCGTGTTCGTGGACACCCACGCCGCCTCACTCCCGGCAACAAGCCCCGTCACCCCCTCCACCACCTTCGTGGACCAGTCCGTCGACTCCTTGTAGTCCCACGTGTCGGCACTGGAGTAGAACTGCCGCCAGGCCCGCGCGGCCAGCGCGTCGTCGCCCGACTCCACGGCCGCGTAGGCGTCCTGACGCGAGTGCCCCTGGAACAGCAGCAGACTCCCGAAGTCGGACCCGTAGCGCGCGGCCTGCTCGGCCTTCGTGGCGTTGAAGTAGCGGCAGTAGTCGAGCCAGGCCTCCTTGAACGCGGGCATGTCGATCTGGTCGATCAACTCGGCGTTCAGCTCGACCAGGCCGAACATCGCCGACAGGTGCGAGACCCCGACCACGGCACTCTCCGCGACAGCGAACCTCCCGGTGTCCAGGTCGTACAGGGCGCTGCCCTGGACGAACCCGTTGGGCTGGGCGGCGATGGTCTCCATCGTCGACAGGACCCGCGCCTTCGCCTTCTCCCACTTCGGCCCGCGCCGCTCCCACTCGGTGAGCCACGCGGACACCAGACCGCTCCAGTCGGTGCCGAAGCCGATCGAGAGGGCGCCCCGGTCCGGCTCGTACGGCTCGGTGCGGATCTTGCGGATCGGGTCGAGCACGAGGAACGTCTCGTCGGAGTCGACGTTGGCGTGCATGAGGTCGCCGACGCGTTCGTCCCCGGTGAGGAAGTAGTAGTAGCGGCGGTACGTGGTGTTGGCGATGCGCTGCTGCTTGGCGCTGTCGGCGTAGTGCTGGACGCCGTGCCGGGTGCCGAGGCCCGCCCACTGGCCCAGGTGGTAGACGTCGACCTCGCCGGTGTGCCGGGTCATGGCCTCCGCGAAGCGGAAGATGTCGGCGCGACCGGACCGCAGGTAGGCGAACCAGAGCCACAGGTCGGGCGAGAGCTCGGAGTTGTCCCAGGCGTAGCCGCCCACGTCGTAGCACCACTGGTGCCGGCTCGGGTCGTACGTGTGCATGATGTCGCCGTAGTCCCAGAAGCCGTACCAACGCCGCATCTCCACCTGGTCCTTGTAGTAGGTGAAGAGGAAGTCGAGGTGGTCCTCGATCTTCGCCTTGGCGGCGGTGGAGCGGTCCGGCTCGGCGAACAGCCGGCCGAAGACGCCCGCCTTGACGAGGTGCCCGGGCGGGGCGACGAGCTGCGCCGGAGTGCGTACGGCGGCCACCTGCTTCGCCATCGCCTCGGCGCTCGGCGTCGACTCGTGCGCCCAGAACAGGAGTTCGCTGGTGCGGGCGATGCCGTAGGGGGTGCCGAAGCCCGGCTCGTAGTCCTCGTAGGTGATGTTGAGGCCTTCGAGCTGTTCGGGGTAGGTGTCCTGGCCCATGCCGTCGTGGTAGAAGCGCAGGTCCATGGGCTGCGACTCGGGCGACCAGAGCCACAGGGTGACCTCGGCCTCGTCGGTCTGCGCGTCGCGGATGTCGAGTTGGGCGGGGTACTTCTCCCAGAAGTCCCGCAGCCCGAAGGCGAACCCGCCGCTCGCGCCGCCGACGTAACCGAAGCCGCTCGCGCGCCGGCCACCGCCCGCGCCGATCCAGCCGTGCC
Organism: Streptomyces aurantiacus; assembly: GCF_001418335.1. GTDB lineage: Bacteria > Actinomycetota > Actinomycetes > Streptomycetales > Streptomycetaceae > Streptomyces > Streptomyces aurantiacus. Next base: position 6,240 of record NZ_LIPP01000360.1, read on the forward strand.
CCTTCTTCGTCCGCTTGCGGACCGTGAAGCCGTCGGCGGAGAGCTGGGAGAGGGTGTAGTCGCCCCATTCGGGGATGTACTGCAGCCGGGTGGTCACCCGCTGGTCCCAGGTCGACGGATCGGGCAGCTTCTCGCCCGCGAACTGGGCCGTCCGCACGGCCGCGCCCGGGTCCCGGCGCAGTCCGGTGACGCCCTTCACCGCCTCGCGCAGCAGTCCTGTCCCCTCACCGCCGATGCGGATGTGCCGGTCGTACGCGGCGTCGCGCATCGGCACCTTGAAGCGGACGCCGATGCCGCGGATGAAGTCGCCACCGGCCTTGCCGGGTTCCTGGGTGCCGTCGAAAGTGATCGTGTGCACCATGCGGAATGACTCGGCGCCGGCGTAGAAGTAGAGCCGGACCGAGAAGGGCAGCCAACTCCGGCTCCCCTTGCGGTGCTTGCCGTCGATGCGGACGACGGCGCGGACCGGCCCGTCCTGCTCGACCTCCACCTCCGAGATGACGCTGTCGAACCGCTCGTACTTCTCGGCGCCCTGGTCGCCGTCCTCGATCTCGGGCTGGCGCAGCAGTACGAGGCGGCCGTCCTTGGCGATCTCCGTCGAGCCGCGGGTGACGGACTTGACGAGGGTGGAGCCGCTCCTGCCGATCTTCGCGGTGATGACCCCGGTCGAGACAGTGAGGGTGCCGCCGATCCTGTCGACCGTGGCCCTCTTCTCCGGGGCGGCGGGCGAGCCCGCGTCGAGGGTGAGCTTTCCACTTCCCGCGCCCGGCCCGACCGCGTGCGCGGTCCACTTCAGGGAGCCGTCCGGCCAGTAACCGATCGGCCAGGACTGGACGGGCACCTCCTTGCCGTCGGCGTCGGTCAGCGCGAACGTCTGGTCCTTCTCGTACGCGCCCTTCGGCCAGGGCACGCCCACGGTCGAGCCGGGAGCCTCGCCGAGGCCGCCGTCCTCCAGCCAGTCCAGGGTCACCGGGTCCGCGTCGGCGGCCTCGGCTCTCGGGGTGGCGGCCTGCGCGTCCTGCGCGCCCAGGGCCCAGCTGAACTGGGCGGCGGCTCCGGCGACGGCTGCCGCCTTGAGGAGGGACCTGCGGGGGATGGGGGACATGGCCTTTCCTTTCCTTGCGAGGAGGTCAGGGGCATGACAGAGGGAGGCGCGACGCCGGGGCGCCGGCCTGGTCGCTCGTGGCTGGTCAGCGGCGTCGGCCGCGCTCCTCCACGGCGAGGGCCGCCGCCGCGACGGCCCCCAGGACGGGGATCGCCAACGGCGGCACGAACCAGGCGGACACGGCCACGACGGCCAGTCCGCCGACGAGCAGGAAGGACCCCGCGGGGTCGAGGACGGTACGGCGTCCGGCGGCGCCGAGCAGTTCCCGCCACCGGGCGCCGGGCTCCCAGACCGCCGCCGCCCGCAGCCCGGCGACGGCCAGCCCGATCAGCGCGAACAGTCCCACGGCCCCGACGAACGGGCCGCCGGGGATCCCGGCGCGTACGGCCTGGACGTCCACCCACACCGCGAGGGCCGCCGCCCAGCCGGCGAATCCGGCGATCCATCCGCCGCGCAGGGCCGCACGGAAGTCCGCCACGAACTCCCGCCAGCCGCCGCCCACGTGAGCCGTACGCCGTCGAAGGTGCCGGGACCCGGCGGCGAACGCGGCGGGGTAGGTGACCACGGGCAGCGAGGCCACCGCGATCCACACCCCGGTGAGCAGGCACTCGGCGAAGAGCCCGAACCGCTCGGCGAAGGCGGATTCCCGCCGGCCGCCGACAACAGCAGCAGCAGCCGTACGAGCCTTCGTACGAGCCATCGTGCGCGTCTGGGTCATGACCGGTTCAGCCCTTCAGACCGGAGGTCGCCATACCGTCGATCAGGTAGCGCTGGAAGGCGAGGAAGAAGGCCAGCACGGGCAGCAGCGCCACCAGCGACATGGCGATCATGCCGCCGTAGTTGGCGACGCCCTCCTGGTCGCGGAACATCATCATGCCGAGGGAGACGGTGTACTTGGCGGGCTCGTTGAGGTAGATCAGCGGGCCCATGAAGTCGTTCCAGGCGTTGATGAAGGTGAAGATCGCGCTGGTGATGAGGGCCGGCCTGCACAGCGGCAGCACGATCGACCAGTAGATCCGCAGATGCCCGCAGCCGTCGAGCCGTGCCGCCTCGTCCAGTTCCCTGGGCAGGTTGCGCATGAACTGCACCATGAGGAAGACGAAGAACGCCTCGGTGGCCAGGTACTTGCCGATCAGCAGCGGCACGTACGTATTGATCAGTTCCATCTTCTGGAACATCACGTACTGCGGGATGAGCAGTACGTGGTACGGCAGCAGCAGGGTGCCGATCATCAGCGAGAACATCAGGTTGCGCCCGGCGAACCGGATGCGGGCGAACGCGTACGCCGTCAGTGAGCAGGAGATCAGGATGCCGACGACGGAGCCGAGCGCGTAGAAGAGGGAGTTCTGGAAGAAGGTGGCGATCGAGATGTCCGCGATGCCGTCGGCGAGCCCCTTGAAGTTCTGGAGGATCGGGCTGGTCGGGAAGAGCTCCAGACTGCCGATGATCTCCCGGCTGGGCTTGAACGAGGCGCCGAGGACCCAGAGGACGGGGTAGAGGACGACGGCGAGGACGAGCAGGGCGCCGATGTGCCAGACGAGCGACCCGCCACGCTTGCGGCCGAGCACCGGTGACCCCTGCGGCCTCCTTGGAGGGGTGGCGGCCGTGTCCGTGCCGGTGCTCACGTCGCTGCTGGTCGTGGTGCTCATCGGGAGGCCTCCTCGTAGTGCACCCATCGCTTCTGGGACCAGAAGAGGACCGCCGTCACCAGCGCCACGGCGAGCAGCAGCATCCAGGCCATCGCGGAGGCGAATCCCATCTGGGCCTCCTTGAAGCCCTTCTGGTACAGGTAACAGGTGTAGACGAGCGTGGCGTCGGCAGGCCCGCAGCTGGTGTTGGAGACGACGTACGCCGAACCGAAGATCTGGAACGAGTGGATGGTCTCCAGCAGCACGTTGAAGAACAGCACCGGGGAAATCATCGGCAGGGTGATGCTCCAGAACCTCTTGAACGGTCCCGCGCCGTCCACCTCGGCCGCCTCGTACAGCTCCCTCGGCACCTGTTTCAGCCCGGCGAGGAAGATGACCATGGGAGCGCCGAACTGCCAGACGGTGAGCGCCACCAGGCTGTAGAGCACCCAGTCCGGGTTGCCGACCCAGCCGCCGACGTCGAGGCCGAAGAACGACTGCGTACGGTCCACGGCGGCGTCGTCGGAGAACAGCGCCCGCCACACGAAGCCGACGGACACGCTCGCGCCGATCAGCGAGGGTGCGTAGAAAGCGGCCCGGTAGAAGGCCTGCCCGCGCCGGCTCTGTGCGAGCAGCAGGGCGACACCCAGCGCGAGCAGCAGTTTCAGCGGCGTACCGATGACGACGTACTTCGCCGTCACCTCGACCGACTTCTGCCAGCGGGGATCGTCGAGCATCCTGGTGAAGTTGTCGAGGCCGATCCACTTCGGGGAGTCGAAGAGGTTGTAGTCGGTGAACGCGAAATAGAGCGATGCGGCCATCGGCCCCGCGGTCAGCAGCAGAAAGCCCGCGATCCAGGGCGACATGAAGAGGTAGCCGGCGAGATTCTCCCGGCGGCCCCGCCGTTTCACGGCGGCGGGGCGACCGGGACGCTTCTCCGGGGCATCCGGCGGAGAGTCCTTGATGAGCGTCGTCACTGCTGTTCCCATCAGGCCGCGAGGGCGGTCTTCGCCTCGGAGAAGAACTGCTTGACCGCGTCGGAGACCTTGGTCTTGCCCGTCGACATGTCACTGGCGATGCGCAGGAACGCGGCTTCCACGGTGTCGGCGCCCGACGGGTGCGGTGTGATGGTCCCGAGCAGTCCGGCCGCGGCGACGTCCTCCTCGTACTTCGCGATCGCCTGGTTGGGAGCGTCGGCCGGCTTGTACGCGTCGAACTGCTCGGTGGTGGAGAGGATGCCGCGGTCGTATCCCATGACCTTGCCGACCTCGGGGTCGTGCACCATGAAGTCGATGAACTGGGCGACTTCCTTGGGGTGCTCGGTCCGCGCGAAACCGCTCAGCATGAGCGAACCGAGGTACTGGCCGGTCTCCTTGCCGTCGGTCGTGGGGATCGGCGCCAGTCCGTAGGTGCTGTCGCCCTCCGTGGCGTAGCGCACGGTGAAGTTGTCCCAGGTGAACTCGGACGCCGCGTCGCCGGAGGCCAGCGCCGACTTGGGCTTGAGCTGTTCGACCTTCTTCGGGTCGGTGACGATGCCGGCCTTGACGCGGTTGTAGCCGTCCTGCCACCACTCCGTCAGGTCCGCCTCGTCGAAACCGAGTCCGTCCTCGGTGAAGAACGCCTTGCCGTTCTGCCGCAGACAGAGGTCGTAGAGATACATGATCCCGAAGTAGCCTGTGTCGCCCGCCACCTTCTGGGTGTCATGGATCTTCTTGAGCGCGCCGAAGTACTCGTCCCAGGTCCAGCCCTGCTCGGGTTCGATGCCGGCCTTTTCGAAGACCTTCTCGTCGACGACGAGCGACATGGTGTTGGAGCCGACGGGTATCCCGAGCAGCTTTCCGTCGACCTCGCCGACCTTCTCGACTCCGGCACGGAAGTTCTTGAGGCTCAGATTTCCCGCGTCCACTTGGGACTTGAGGTCGAGCAGAACACTTCTCTTGTCGTACTTCCGCAGAAACGCGACCGCGTTCTGGAATACGTCCGGTGGATTGCCGCCCGCGGCCTGGGTCTGAAACTTCTCCCAAAAGGCCACGTAATCCTGGAAGTCCGTCTTCACCTTGATCTTCGGATACTTCTTCTCGAAGAGCTTGATGGACTGGTTGATGCGCTTGGCCCGTTCCTCCGCACCCCACCAGGCGAAGCGGATCTCGACCGTCCCGTCTCCGGACCCGCCACTGTCTCCGCCGCAGCCGGTCGTCGCGGCCAGCCCGGCCGTCGCCAGCGTCGCGCCGGCCGCCTTGAGGACCGTCCGCCTCTCAACACTCCCGTTTTTACCCACAGTCGGGCCTCCCCGCGACGTCGCTGTCCGCTGCCATGAATCGTTTCAAGTAAGCGCTTGCTGGCACAAGCTACGGAGGCCCTCAGCGGGCGTCAATGACTCGGACAGGAATTGATGAGAAGCGGGCCGCGCGAGTGAGAGCGTGAACTGGGGCGAATTGGCCTTGGAGTTGAGTGACTGCGCAGGTAGGGCGGGGTGGGCCGGTCGACCGAACGCAATCATGAAAGGCGGTGGTCGAAGGCGGGAGGGCTGAAAGCAGAGGGGCGGGAGTTGTCGACCGGACCTCGGCATCCGCACGGAGGTACAGGAAGCCTTTCCTTCGCCCGGGTCCAGGGAACCACCGCCGGCACATCCACGACCGGCCCCCACGGCCCGCGGCCCCACGGTCCACCGACCGACGACTCACGGCCCACACCCGGCACCCGGCCATCGAACTTCCCGCACCGACGAGCAGGTGGCCCCGGAACAACGATAGGCGGCTCGGCCACGGAACTCGTGGACCTGAGCCGCCTATCGGCAACGTGGGCGATACTGGGATCGAACCAGTGACCTCTTCGGTGTGAACGAAGCGCTCTCCCGCTGAGCTAATCGCCCGGGCGCAGGAAGTAGGTTACCCCATGTCAGCGGGTATCCCGACCGGCCCGTGAGCACGCGGAGCGCCGCCCGCTACTCCTTGATGTTCCACGGCATCTCGATGCCGAACTTCCAGAGGTACACGCCGGCCAACACCGCGATGATCACCAGCCCGATGGACGTCAGGATGATGTTCCGACGGCGAACCTTCGGGTCGAGCGCCTTCTGGGTCGCCTCGGTGACTTTGCGTTTCGTCCAGCGGAGCACCAGCTGCGCCCAGACGAACTCGGTCGCCCAGATCGCCATACCGCCGAAGATCACCAGCCAGCCCGGACCGGGCAGGGGCAGCATGATCACACCGGCCACGACAACCGCGAGACCTACTACGAAGACGCCCACCTGCCAGCTCAGGTGCAGCATGCGGCGGGCCTGGATGAATTGCGGCGCACGGGACCCGAGTGCAGGCTCGCTCTTCGATTCGTCGGTCGCCATGGCGACCTCCCCCGTTCCGTCACTCCCCGTATTCATACAGCCAAACCCTACCGGACGGAAACCGGTCACCGGAATGGCCGTAGGGCACGAACGGGTACTCGGCCGGATGAGGTACCTAAAGACACGCAAAACACTCAGAGGGGTTTACAACGGCACCGTAGGTGGCATGTCGATTTCGCCGACGTGCGAATCCCCGAGCGCACACTGAGCGAAAGGCCCTGGCGCTTATGAACACCACGGTCAGCTGCGAGCTGCACCTGCGCCTCGTTGTGTCGAGCGAGTCCTCTCTGCCTGTCCCCGCAGGCCTGCGGTACGACACGGCCGATCCCTACGCCGTGCACGCCACCTTCCACACCGGAGCCGAGGAGACTGTCGAGTGGGTGTTCGCCCGCGACCTTCTCGCCGAGGGCCTGCACCGGCCCACCGGTACCGGCGATGTCCGAGTCTGGCCGTCCCGGAGTCATGGTCAGGGCGTCGTGTGCATCGCCCTGAGCTCTCCGGAGGGCGAGGCACTGCTGGAGGCCCCGGCGCGGGCCCTGGAGTCGTTCCTGAAGCGAACCGACGCCGCCGTGCCCCCTGGCACGGAACACCGGCACTTCGATCTCGATACGGAGCTCTCACACATCCTGGCCGAAAGCTAGGACGCGGCTCCGTACCAAGCCGCCCGGCGCCGTCCACTCGGGGAGACGGCTCGGGCTCAGACAACCGCATATGGATCACGCAGGCGCCGCCTCCGCGCAACCACGCGAAGGCGGCGCCTGTGCGTGCGCCGGCAGGCGGGCCGGCGGGCGGGCCGGCGGCC
>NZ_LIPP01000361.1 GCF_001418335.1 Streptomyces aurantiacus
GCAACGCCGTCGTGATCAAGCACGGCAACGGCACGTACTCGCAGTACGCGCACCTCTCCCGCGTGGACGTGAAGCCCGGCCAGGTCGTGAAGACCGGCCAGCCGATCGCGCTGTCCGGCAACACCGGCAACTCCAGCGGGCCGCACCTGCACTTCGAGATCCGTACGACGGCCAACTACGGCAGCGCGGTCGACCCGGTCGCCTTCCTGCACTCCAAGGGCCTGAACCTCTGAGTCCTGTGCACCTGCATCCTGTGCACCCGCACCTCTGAGCTCTGTGAGGGGCGCGCGGGGTCTCAGGCCGTGTGCGGGTCCGAGTGTGCCTGCGTGACCAACTCGATGGCGACCTCCAGGACAGCTTTCCGCTTGTCCTCGGGGTCGCCTTCCATGTCCTTGAGGGCGAACATCCCGGCGTGCATGGTGAACAGGGCGCTCACGCACCGGACCTGGTCCGCCAGGGGGGCGTCCGGATCCTTGATGATCTCCAGCATCTTGAGCATGCGGTCCTTGAAGGACTCGCCGATGCTCAGCTCGCGGATCGTCGCCTGGTTCTCCTGCATGAAGCGGAAGAGGGGGGCCGCCTGGGTGAGGGCCAGGCTGTACCGGCGCAGGAGTTCCTGCTTGGTGTCGAGGATGTGCGGCTGTCCCCTGCCCCACTCGATCAGCTCGTCCATCGGCCTGGTCAGGTCGTCGAAGAGGCTGATGAGGATGTCTTCCTTGGTCTTGAAGTGGTAGTAGAGGGCCGCCTTCGTGACGTCCAGCCGCTCGGCGATCTCGCGCAGGGAGGTTTTCTCGTAGCCCTGCTCGGCGAAGAGTTCGACGGCCACGTCCTGGATGCGCTGGCGGGTGTCTCCGCGCCGCTGCCTGCTGCCCATCGTGGCCGCTCCTCGTTCTGGTCGCACGCCGTCGGCGCGGGTAAAGAAAAACTTACTTGACGCCCGGCTAGTTACGGGTCTACTTTCCCCAGTGTAGCCAACTTGCCGGTCGGCAAGTAAGTAGCAAGGCGGGACCACAGGGGAGTGGGCACAGTGGCGGACACCAGGACGGCCGGGACGGCCGGAAAAGCGGACGAAGTGGAGGAACCCGGGGCGGGGACGGACGGGCCGACGAAGGCCACCGGAACGACCGGAACGGTCGACGCACCGGTCGACGCACCGGCCGACGCACCGGCGGACGCCGCAGTCGCCGCGGACGCGGGCAAGCAGCCCAGGAGCGTACGGGTCGTCCTGCTCGCGCTGATGATCGCGATGCTGCTCGCGATGCTCGACAACATGATCATCGGCACCGCGATGCCGACCATCGTGGGAGAGCTGGGCGGCCTGGAGCACCTGTCGTGGGTCGTCACCGCGTACACGCTCGCGACCGCCGCCTCCACCCCGATCTGGGGCAAGCTCGGCGACATGTACGGGCGCAAGGGCATCTTCATGACGTCCATAGTGCTCTTCCTGATCGGGTCGGCACTGAGCGGAATGGCCCA
>NZ_LIPP01000362.1 GCF_001418335.1 Streptomyces aurantiacus
TTGCGTGTCCAGTGAAAGGTACCAAACAGAGGGGAGCGGGACGGGTCGCGCACCGGACCGCTCGGGACGCAGACCGTGCCACCGCCCGCTTTCCCTCGCTGAACCGCGGCGCCGTCGAATGTCGTCACTGCTTCCGAGGATGTCCTCCACCGACTTCGTGACGTGTGAGACCTCGCTGCGGTCGGTCTCCTCGCTGGCATGAGGTGTACTCAGGTGGCCGTGCCGATCGCGAAGTCGTAGTCACGCAGTCCTGCTGCCCCTCGGTGACCGGCTTGAGTCGCCTTGCTGAGTCTCGTTGGCCTGTTCCCTATGACGCACCATGCGGAGTGCGTGGCGATCCTTGAACCGGTCGCAAAGGGCGCCTGACCTGCGGGTTTGCCAGTGCGCATTATGTGCGGTGTGGGCGTTACGGGCGATATGTTGACGCTGAAATGACGCTCGTGACGCTCGTTCTGATGGGGTGTCAGGCGCCTTGCCGGGCAGGTCAGACCCTGTCGAGGTGGCGAGCATCGATGGGGCGCCGAGGGCTGTCGACGCTGAGCGCAGACCTGCTGGTCAGATGTCCCGGAAGAGACCAGCCAACGCCGTGACCTGCTATGTCTGGCCGTCGCAGGTCGTTGACCTGCATGAATGCCCTTTCGGTTGTTTCACGCTCGTACTGGCTGATGCGGCCGGAAGTCCCAGGAAAGTCCCAGAGAACTCCCACGGGCAGGAGCCACTCTTTCGGCTCTGTACAGGGCGTGCGAGTGCGCGGTGGGTTGGTGATCGTGGATCGACGGTCTGACCCGAATGAACGGCAGCGCGCACTGGTCTCACCGCCAACCGTGCACGAGCTCGTTGAACTTGACGTTTAACCCCGACTCATCTCGCGCTGGAGTTGAACGTCAAGGTCACAGCAGGTACGAGAAGCGCAGTGCCCCGCGCTCCTCGCGGTAGCGGCCCCGGCCGCGCTTTCCGTAGTGGTTGGGGAGCATCTGGATGGCCATCTTGTGAGGGGTGAGGGCGTGTGTGACCACCAGGAGGCGCCAGCGGTCGTTGCCCGCGTGCTGGCGGGCCGCGCGGACCTCGCTCTCTCCCAGCTCGAAGCGGCCGCCTTCGGCCCCGGTCGCCTTCACCTCGTACAGGTAGGGTCGACTGCCAGAGCCGACCCGGAAGTCGAAGCCGAGGCCGTCGTCGCCGGACGGGCCGGGGAAGGCTTTGCGGCGGTTGCCCGACACCCAGCCAGTCTCGTCCATGCGGTCCGGGTAGCGCGCACACAGCCACTGGTACGCGTACCACTCGCCCACGTACCCGATGGCCTCCCGCTGGGCCGTGGTCAGCCCGCTCTCCGTGCCGCCCCCGTACCGCCGCCCACGCGTGCGACCGGTGGCCTGGGGGCGCCCGGTCTGGGGACGGGGGTCCGTGAAGCGGAGCGGCCCGACGGCGGTGATGCCCGACGCCGAGCCGCTCTGCAGGACCCGGTCAAGTTCGCGGGTGAGGGCCGTGAAGTCGCCGGAGTCCACGTCGAAATCGCAGCCGCCGACGGAGATCGACCGCCGTTTGCGCTCCCGTTCGCGGCGCTCGTGTTCCGCCGCGTTGCGCACCCGGTCCAGGTCGGCCCCGGACAGCCCGTGCCGTTCGGGTTCCGTCGCCACCGCCATCCCGCCATCCCGTCGGGCCGCTGGCCGAGGGCCGCCAGCCAGCCGACGACGTCGGTGGGGGACAGGGGCCGGAAGTCGAGCGCGCCCACGGCCTCCAGCCGTGCGGTGACCTCCTCGACCGGCTCGGCTGCGGTCAGGGCCGCGGGCAACGGGTGTCCGGCCGCCCTGACCAGGACCGCGAGGTCTACGGCCAGGCCGGTGATCGTACGGAGGTTCGCGCCGCGTACCTGGTCGGGAGCGGGCAGGCGTTCGCCCGATCGGGGCAACGGCACCGGGCAGCCCAGGCGTAGCGCCAGCTGCTCCTCCACGTGGGCCTCCAGGATCACCGCCGTCGTCCGAGCCGTCGTCGCCCTCGAACTCACCAACTGATCAAGATGGAAAACCTTCACTCATACGTGACGGCTGATGGAGTGCGTTTCGATGTCGTGCGGCTGTCGGTTGAGCATCATGCGGGCAGGAGCGCGACATTGGCATACCGGCTGTCCATGCGACACCGCAACCACCGGGATGAACGCTCGGTGATCACCTTGTCCTGGAGCGACAAGTCATGGGCTGGTGTACTCACTTCGTACGCGCCGCTTCCCGACCGGCTGAGTCAGCTCGTGCATCTCGTTCATGCTCACCTCGAGGAGTGGTGGGACACGAAGGGGCACAACCGGAAATCAGCAAGAATAGGACGCCGAGTTACTTGAACGGGACGGTGATTGTGCGATCGTACCCTCCCGTCCCCGGGTCGGCACGGGGAGGGATTGCGTCAGTCGTGTGCCGCAGGGCAGGGTGTCTCGTAGGTGTCGTCCGGCAGGTAATGGTCCCACTGTCCCTCGGTCAGGCCGCCGTCCGCGAGTCGGCAGGCGAACCCCGTCGGATCGTCCGCGATTCGCTTGAGCGGTGCGATGTCACGTACTTGTACGTCGTCTTGTGTCGCTATGAAGAGCAGGCTGCCGTCGCGGGACAGGGTGACATCGGTGAGCCCGCTGGTCTGGGGGTCGGCGGGAGTGAACTCCGTGAGTTGGACGGGGGCGGCGAAGTCGTGTAGGTCCCAGGCGCGCAGTTGGGAGTTGGGGCCCTCGGTGAGCGCGAGCTTCCCGTCGGCGGAGACAGCCTGGATGCCTCGGACGTCAAGGGGCCCATCAGCGTCGGAGCCGAAGAAGCCAGGCCGGGCCGATGACGTCTGCGTGAACTCCTCGGAGGGTCCCCAGGACCAGACCTGGTCCTCGGCTTCTTGCTGGGTGATGAAGTGTTTACTGTCCAGGGGAGTGCCGAGCACGTCACCGTAGTCGATCCGCTCGCCTTCGGAGTTATACACAGGGGAGGGGAGCTTTTGTCCGACGGCACGGGTACGTTCCTTCTGGCCCGTGCGGCAGGCCCAGCGGATGAGGGTGCCATCGTCGCCCAGTCCGGCGAGTCGGCTTCCGTCCGGGGAGAACTGCAGCATCGAGAGGTAGGTGTGCTGTCCGGTGAGACTGCGTTTCTCCACGGGCCTGCGGGGGTCGGACAGATCCCACAACCCCACATGATGCCGATCGTCGGGGAGGGCGAGGGTGCGTCCGTCGGCGGAGAAGGAGAGCGCCTCGTCGTCCACAGTCGCTGTCCGAGGCGTGCTGGAAAGGCGGGTCATGGCCGTTCCGTCGACGTCGTACACGTCCATGACGCCGATGTCGCGGCTGATGTCGATGCTGCTCAGCACGACCAGTAGTCGGCCGTCGGGCGAGAATTTCGCCGCGGACACCGTGACGTCCTTGGGGAGGGCGCCGCGGCGCGTGGCTCGGCCGCGGCGGTCGAGGTTCCAGACGGTCCCGTCGACGAACGTCGTTAGCAGGGTGCGCCGGTTGGGCGCGATGACCAGGTTCGATGCCCGGGTCGAAAGGGTGGAGAGGGTCCGGAGCGTCGACGGATGCCGGACGGACCAGCGCAGTGTCTGCTTGCCGGATGCCGAGGTGAGGGTGCGGCCGTCGGGGGAGAAGACGAGTGATGTTACCGGCGCCCGATGGGCTTCGAGAGTGGCGTACTTGGCGGGCGACTCGGGGCGCGCCAAGTCGTAAAGGAAGATCTTGTGATCCTTGCCGCCTGTCGCCATGACATTGCCGTCGGGCGAGAAGGCCACGGTCTCGACACGGGACGTGTGGTCGGTGAGCGGGGGACCGAGCGCTCTCGGGGTTCTGGTATCGGTGATATCCCACAGCGTCGTCTTGCCGTATCCGTCGATGACGGCGGCGAGGGTTCCCGTGGGGGAGCCGACGGCCATACTGGCGGAGGATCCGATGAGACCGCCGACCCGGGGCCGGCGCGGGTCGGCGAGATCCCAAGCGTATGAGGCGGGAGGGTCCTGGTCGTCGAAGGCTGAGGTGACCATGCGGCGGCCGTCGGCTGAGAAGGAGAGCTGGTCGATGAAACCGCCGTACTGGATCTGGGTGCGTCCAACGAGCCGGGGCGCCGAGACGCGGGAGATGTCCCACAGGCCCATGTGGCGGTCCGTCTCCGAGACCGCCATGAGCCGGCCGTCCGGGGAGAGGGCCACGCCGAGGGCGTCGACGCGCTTACCGTTCAGGGCTAAAGGGCTGCGTCTTTCAGGCTTGTCGGGATCGCTGATGTCCCAGAGGACGACCGAGCCATTTTCGTGCGTCACCGCGAGTGTGCGGGCATCGGAGGAGAACGCGGTGCCGAAGCCGCCACGGGCGTGCGTAATCGTGCCGCTCTTGCGGTGCGGCCGGTTACCGGTACGCCACAACGTGATGGTGTGCTCCTGCACCGAGGCGAGCAGGTCGCGATGGGAAGCCGTGAGGAGATGGGCGGCGGACGGGATGCCCGTGGTGCCCGCGTACTGGGTCGAGGTGAGCGTGTCGATGAGGGCGGCGCGCGCTCCTGGCGCTTTGCGGGCCAGGGCCGTCGCTCCGAGACGCAGTGCCAGTTGCGGGTCGTTGGCGCGCGCATCGGCCGCGTCGGCGAGCAGACGCTGATCGACCTTGCCGCGGTTCGCGGCCGCGGCGTTGTCGTCCGCCTGCAGCCGCTGCTGGAGAAAGACCCCGGCAGTGACGAGTAGCAGCACGAACGCGGTGCTCACGGCCACCACGGTCTTCTTGAACGCATCGACCTCTTTGCGTGCCTCCGGCACGGTGGAGGCGTGATGGACCGTCACACCGGCGGGTGCCTGGGAGAGCAGTTCCTGCCGGTTCTCCTCCGGTGCGATCACGTGCCAGCCCGCGGCGCGCGCCGCGGTGAGCTTCGCGGCCAGACCGCCGACCCTGTGCATGCGGCCCGTCCGGTCGATTTCTCCAGTGATGGCGTAGCCGTTCTTCTGGGACGTCAGCAGTCGGCGGACGCTTGCGACCAGGCCCCGGGCGAGATGCCGGTCGAGGGCCACGGCGAGCGGCGCCCCCATCGAGGCGCCGCGCAGCCTCAGTTCGGCGTCGGCGTCCTGTGTGACGCTCCACACCACACAGACCTGGGCTGTGCGTTTGCGATGCGCCCACTGCCAGGCCGCGGTCAGCGCTTGGGCGAAGGCGTCGTCGGCGGCGCGCGCGGCGTACATGGTCCTCGGGTCGGGGAACAGGCCCGCGGGTCCACCGGGCACCGTACGCAGCGCAAGGGTCGCGGACAGAGGGCTGGCCGTGTCCTCGACCCGGAAGAGGACAGGAACCATGGTGGTGCGTCCATGGGGGATCGGCCCGTGCAGGAGCAAGGACTGGAGGGCGACGAAGGCACCCGCCATGTTGTCGTGCGCGTCGGCCACCAGGGTCGCGAGACGGTCCAGGGGCTTAGGCAGGTCGGCCTTCGCCGGTCGCGGCAGCACCGTGGTGGTCAAGGGTGTGTGCGGAAGCAGGTGTGCCGTCCGCCAGTGAGCGGCCACCGCGTCCAGCAACTGGGTACGCCGTGAGTCGGAGAGTTCGTCCGGTGTAGCGGCGAGCGCCCAGGCGCAGGCGGCGGTCGCCCACAGCGCCTCGCGGAGCCGCTCGGGATCGGGCAGGTGGCTCTGGGCCTCGATCCAGGCCCCGATGTCCTCTTCCTCCTCAGGCCCTGAGACGACCGCGGCCAGCCAGTCCACATCGGTGCTGATAGCGTCCCGGCAGGCTTCCCACCAGAGGGAGTTCTCGAGCCGTCTACGTAGCTCAAGGGCTGCCGCGCGGTGTTCGCGGGCCTCCCACAGTCGGTGGAGCAGCGCCGCGCCGTCCTCCGCGGGAGCACCGTCCGCACTGCCCTCGGATGCCGCTGTGGTGTCCGCAATTCTGTGTTTCTCGGTACGTCGCCGTCCCCACCTGCGCATGCGTCCCCCCTCGCCAGCAGGGGAGTCAGCATAGGAGGCGGGCTTGCCGGTGTGGCCAGTTTCGCGAAAGAAGACGCCAGGGAACGACGATGCGCTATCAAAGGGAGGGACGCGGTGTAAAAGGGGGCGGCACATGCCGATGGTGTTCGTGCACGGGGTGGGGAACCGGGGCGGGACGCTCTATCAGCGTAGATCCACGTATCAGGAGCTGTTGGCCCGAGTTTTCCTGCTCCCTGCGGTGAGCGACGATCCCGCGAGCACGCCGGTGTTCGCACCTTTGTGGGGTGATGCAGCCGCTCACGCCCGGTGGAGGCACGCCTCGGTACCCGGTCGGGATGTCGAGTCGCTGGGCGGTGCCGTTTCGGACCTTGATCAGGACGTCGTCGACGCGGCTCTGGAGGCCGTGCGATGGGGCCGGTGCGAACCGGACACGCTGCTGCTGGAGCTGGCGGCACAGGGACTGGAGGATGCCGTGGCCGTACTGTTCGCGGCGCTGCCCGGCGCCGTCGGGGACATTGGCGCGCTCACCCGTGCCGCGCACGTGGCGGTGCAGGTCCTGGCCTATCTGCGGACCCAGGAGGGCCTGCATCCGGAAGCTGACTCCGCCGTACGACACCCATGGCTCGCTAGCCTGCGCAACGACCGGGAACTCGTCACGCGACTGCTTCAGGAGTCCGAGGGGTACGCCTTTCTGCCCGACGGCACCCCGTCCAGGAAGCGAGCGCCCCGCCGGCCGGAGGTGCTGGGACCGGAAGGTCTGCTGGCGACGGTGGGCTGGCTGCGCAGGAAGGCCGTCAGCGCTGCACAACGGCCGTTGCGCAGCCGCCTGTTTCCGGCGCTCAGCGATACGGTGACCGCCTGCCTCGGCGACATCCTCGTCTACCTCAAGGAGCGGGGGAGCGTCGCCGAACCGGGCCCGATCGTGCGGATCGTCGGCGCGACCCTCGACGCTGCCGCTGAGCATCGAGGCGACGGCGATCCGCTCGTCGTAGTGGCCCACAGCATGGGCGGCAACATCGTGTACGACCTACTCACCCACTTCCGCCCCGACCTCGCGGTGGACATCCTTGTCACCGTCGGCTCCCAGGTCGGCTACTTCGAGGAGCTCAAGCTCTTCCACGCCAGCGACGACCGGATCCCCAACGCGGACGAACCCAAGGTGGCGCTTCCCACGACCATCGGGCGGTGGGTCAATGTGGTGGACCTCAACGATCCTCTGGCGTTTCGCGCGGCACCCGTGTTCGCTGGGGTAGAGGACTACCGCATTCCCACCGGCGCCCTGTGGGCCCACAGCGGCTACCTCAACGAACCCGGCTTTTACGAGCGGGTCGCCGGACGGCTGCGGTCTCCACGATGACCCTCGTCTTCCGCCGTCCCGGTACGGGACCCCAGATGCACGCCCTGGTCATCGGCGTCGGTGACTATCCGTACTGTCAGGGCGGTGACTCCCACGTGCCGCCGCGCAGTGCTGCCGGAGCTGTCGGAGAGCTGTACTCCCAGTTGCTCTCCACTCCGGCCTCCGCCCTCAAGGTGGCTGAATGGCTCCTCGAACACCAGGCGGACGACGCGGTGGCCCCGCTGGGCAGTCTGGACGTGCTCGTGTCCGCGCGGGGTACCCGTTCTGTGAACGGCACCGACGTGCAGCGGGCCTGTCATGACAACGTGCGCACGCAGCTCCTCGGCTGGCTGGAGCGCTGCGATGAGCACCCGCAGAACGTGGCGCTGTTCTTCTTCACCGGCCACGGCTACGCCCTCGAGACGGACCAGCTGTTGCTCCTCGACGACTTCGCGACGCCCGGCAGGCCCGCGTTCGACGCCGCGTTCCCGCTCCGCGACACCTACGCGGCAGTGCTGTCGGCCTGCACGGCGCGCACGGTGTGTTTCTTCGTGGACGCCTGCAGAACGGCTACGGCTGAGAACCTCCTCTCGGCGCCGCCACGCGGCCGCGCCCTGCTTGACGCGCCTCCCGCCCTCCCCGGTGCTCGCGACGCACCGCTGATCCTGTCCACCTCCGCAGGCGCGTCGGCCTACGGCGATCCGAACGGTCTCACGCGGTTCACCTCCTCGCTGTTGGCGGCCTTGTCCGGGCAGGCCGCAGAGCGCCGCAACCCCGACGGTGCCTGGGTCGTCACGAGCCATCTGCACCGCCCGATCCTGGAACTGTCCAACCGGCCCGAAGACCTTAAGGACACCCCAAAAGGCGAAGACGGGCGGCAACACCCCCAGGAGACCGGGACTCCTCTCGGCGGCGTCATCCGTCAGCTTGCCCAGCCGCCCGAGGTCCCCTTCACCTTGGGTTGCGATCCTCGCGAAGCCCTGCTCGACGCACATCTCGAACTCACCTCCTTCACCAAGCCGCTCGAGCGCCGAAGCCGGCCTCCGCTGCCTGAACTCTGGACGGACAAGGCCCCGGCTGGACACTACGACTATTCGGCGACCTTCCCCGCCGCGTCCTACGCCAAGGCTGACGGGCGGCTCTTCCTCGTACCCCCACTGTTCGCCTGGGACCTGCTCTGCGAGACGCTGCCGGAGGAGCCTGCATGAGCCGCGCTCCGGTCCGGTTGATGGTCACGGGTCCCTCTCACATGCCGGTCCGCCACGCCGTCGTCGACATCCTCGACACCGACATCCGCACGGTCACCACCACCGTCGCCAGGACCGGCGTGCCATGCACGGTGAACGTGCCCGAAACCGGTTTCTATCTGGCGCAGGCCCGGTTCACCACCGGAGCCGTCGTCCGACGTACCTTCCGGAGCGGCGACCCTGGCAACTGCGTGATGCTGGACACGAGCGACGCCACCACACCTCGCACGGGAGAGCCCGACCACACACCGATGGACGCCGTCCTCACGTGGTGGGGCCGCACCGCAGAGTGCTGGCTCCCGGTCGACGGCGTTGCGCACGTCTGGGAGGGAGGCGCGGACGCCTTCGCCGCCCCGCAAAACGGCTTGCCGGTGCTGCAGGCAGGTCCTGATGACGGCTTGCTGGCGCTACAGATGGACCGGTTAGGCCGACCCGCGTGGACGACACTCATGCCACCCCGAGCCCACGCCGTAATCCACCCGCTCAGCTATGCACGCACGGTACAGGACTGGTGTGTGGAACTTCCGGAGACCAGAGCCTTGGCCGCCCTCACGTTCCTAGACCGAGGGGACATCAGCAGCGCCCGCGCGGTCGCCGCCCAACAGGGCATCGATGCCGTGGCGGGCACATCGTTCCTCGACGACCTCGCTGCCGCTTACCTGCAAGTACGGACCGAGCCCAGCCCCGATTCAGTCCACCTGGCGGAACTGCGTGCCCGCTGCCCCTGGTCCAGCGATGCCGCCCTGCTGCACGGCTGGTACGCCGGGTCGATCACTCGTGACCGCGGCACGGCCAAGGCCGAGCTGGCCGCCGCCCTGGAACTCGGCCCCCCCATTCTGCGCCAGGGCCTGCGCATGCTCTACGACGGCCTGCACATGCTGGGCCTCGGCGCCGCCCCCCGGACCACACACCTCAGAGAACTGCTCCGACGCGGCGGCCCCGGCCCGCTCACCTCCTTCGAGGGCACGGCGGACTCCGCACTGTGGCCGACGCGGACGGCCCCCGACTCCTCCCCGCCACGCCGCGCACGCCTGAGCACCCCTTCGAGCGAGGTCCCCTATACCCGCTCCACTCCGCTGACCGACTGGCGAACCGACCTCACACAGTGCCTGATCAAGTTGCACCGGGAGGGCTTCGGGACGTCCCGGCACCGGACAGTTGAAGCGGGAGCGGTCCGTCTGCTGGCCTGGCTAGACCCCGACGGCGGCGACACCTCGTCCCTGACCGTTGCTGTCACGCCCGCCCCAAGCCGTGACAGCCTCCGCACGTCCGCGCCGACTCTGGCGCTGGCCGTCTCCGCACAGGACCACCGGCTGGCCACCATGGACCGGCACGGGCGAGCCGTGTTCTCTCACGTCCCTCGACAGCAGTGGCTCTCGCTCACCGTGCTGCCACCGGCGCCCGGCCCTCACGAAACGCCGGTGCCCGCCCTGGCTTCCGGCGCTCTGTCGGCTCACGGCGGTAACGACGTCCTGCAGAGCATCACCGGGCCACGCCAGGAAGTCGAACTCACCGTCTCCGCGACGGACAGGCATGGACGGTATGTCGTCGACATCGCGGTCCGCACCACTACGAGCGCCCCGCGCGTCGTCCCCCTCACCTACCACACGTCCGGCGGCCGACAGCGGAACCTGCTCGTTGCCTGCCGCTACCGCGCGCTGACCAAAGGAGCCACCGCCTCGGCGTTTCTGACCGATGTCGACCCGCACGTTGGATGGACGCTGTCACCGATTTTCACCGCGTCCGTGCTGTCTTCATGGAGTGCCGATGTGATCAGGGACTCGGTGTCCGCGGCCGCGAACAAGATCAGTCGAGACGCGTGGACGGCGGCGGCCGAAGCCTGCGGTGACGAGGCGGTGCGCCGCCTCGTCACCGAAGCACTGACGGCATGACGCCCGGCCCACGTTCGCCGCCCCCGATCAGAGTCAGAGTCGCTGCACGCCCCTTCGCAACCGAGACCTGCCAGGTGGGCGAAGACGGTTCCCCACTGCGCGTGCAGTGCCCTAAAGACATAGTTGCCTGACGCTCGTTTGACGCTCTAAGGGGTTTCGAGTAGATGAATGAGGCCAATAGTGCGGTCTGACCTGGCGTTTTGCAGTAGTCCGACTTTGCGACATCTTTCCTATGACGCACCATGTGGAGTGCGTCGCGATCCTCGAACCGGTGGCAAAGGGTGCCTGACCTGCGGTTTCGTGCGTGCACATTATGTGCGGTGTGGGCGTTACGGGCGATATCTTGACGCTGAAATGACGCTCATTCTGATGGGGTGTCAGGCGCCTTGTCGGGCAGGTTAGACCCTGTCGAGGTGGCGAGCATCGATGGGGCGCCGAGGGCTGCCGATGCTGAGCGCAGACCTGCTGGTCAGATGTCCCGGAAGAGAGCAGCGGACGCGGTGACCCGCCGCGATGAGTGGCTGATGGCTGCTGACCTGCACAAATGGCCTTTCGGCTGTTTCACGTTCGTGCGGGTTGATGGGGTCGGAAGTCCCAGAAAAGTCCCAGAGGGCTCCCACTGCTGACGGGAGCCTTTCGGTTCTGTACGGCAGTGCGGGCTCGTCGAATGGCTTCGTTTCTAGCGAGGGCGGTGGAGCTTGGTTGTCGAGCGCCTGGCGCTCGGCCGATGCCTTGCGGGACGCTGGGGTCTTGATGACCGACGACGACTCTGCGGTCGCTCATGGCGGTGAGTCGATGGCGCCCGCCGGCCAGCGACCGCCCTACAGCGAGAGGCCCGTCGTGCGGGCTCGGCAGGCGAAGGCTCATGAGCTGATCGAGCGGCTCGTCGCCGAAGGGCGCGTTTGGGCCACCGGCCCTGATGGCGGTGAGGTCGCGGAGTGGCGGCGCGTCGTTAGCCACGCGAAACGGCGCGGTCTGGAAGCCAGCGGGCAGGCGCGTCGCGGGACGTGCAGGATTGACCTCCGGGCAGTTGGCGAGAGAACGGTGCCCCTGCCCGCTGGGTGGTGACAGTAGGCGGCTTACGCCCCATCATGGTGGGGCCATGGGGGAATCGATACGGGCGTCCTGTTTGCGCCACGGCGGTAGTGTGCCGCGTCCGGTGCCGGTTGCCGCTGCCCGCGCGGGACTGTTCTCCGTCCTGGGGACATTCGTGGCCGCCATCGTCCACCATTTGGCATTCGACTCCAGTCCTTCATGGGCCGTACGCGGGCTCGCCGCGCTCCTGTTCTTCGGGGTCGCTCTGCCGGGCGCGGGCCACGACAAGCCGCTGATGCGACAGTTGGGGCTGGCTATCGGGTGCCAGGCCGTTGTCGGCTACTGGTTCGTATGCACGGATAGCGGGGTGTCCGTCCCCGCTCACGCGCAGTGGCCCTCGTTCGTGCACGCGGGGTGGCCCGTCGTGCTCGCCCATGTTGCGTTGACCATGCTGTGCGCGGTGTTGCTGTGTGGCATCGACGTCGGCCGGCGTGGCGTCCTGGTCGCTGCCGGGCGGCAGTGGGAGGCGTTGCGGGCGCTGCTGCGGTGCCTGTTCGGTCCCGTCCGTACCCCGCTGGATCTGACCGCCGTCGGCGCCGTGTGGCGCATGAGTTCGGACCTGGCAGGGCGCCGCCCACTCGAACTGTCCTCGTCGAAACGGTCGTTCGCCGCGGGCCGCCCTTATCCCCACCGCTGCGTGTCGCCCACAGCTGAGTCAGGGCCAAGCCCGGACCGGCAGTTCGGCGTGCGGTGGTTTCCGGCGCGTATGTCTTACGTCGATGCCGGAGCGCGGGTTCTGCGCGAACACCGCGCCAGGGAGGATTCCGTATGTCTCGCACATTTCGCACGATGACGTGCGCCTATGCGCCCGTCGGCGTGATCGGGGCAGGCCCGTACTGAGGCTCAACCTCGGGAGTAGGCACCGGGTTTCATGCGACGAGTGACAGCGTATGTGACGAGATCAGTTGTCGTTCGAACTCGGCCGGTGAGAGGTGGCCGGGGGCGGAGTGGCGGCGGCGCCGGTTGTAGTAGGCGAGCCGGCGGAACAGCTCCAGGCGTGTCTGAGCTTTCGAGGTGAGGCGTCGCCCGGGGAGCAACTCGCGTTGGAGGCCCTGGAAGAAGGACTCGGCCAGGGCGTTGTCGTAGCTCGAGCCGATACGTCCCATGCTGCGGCGGATGCCGTGCCGGCGGCAGACCTCGGCGAAGGCCCGGCTGACGTACTGGGCGCCCCTGTCCGTGTGAAAGACGACGCCGTCGGCCTGGCCGCCGCGGGCGGCGACCGCCATCTCAAGCGCGTCGGTGACCAGCTGGGTGCGCATGTGGTCGGCAATGGACCAGCCGGTCACGCGGCGCGAGCAGATGTCGATGACCGTCGCCAGGAACATCCACGACGAGCCGACAGCGGCATAGGTGATGTCGCCGCACCACCTGGTGTCCAGCGCCGTGGCCGTGAAATCACGCACAACCAGGTCCGGTGCGGGCCGGGCCGTCCTGTCCGGGATCGTGGTCCGCTTCTTCCGACGCAGATGACGGCCGACCATATGGTTGACGCGCATCAGCCGGGTGACGCGCTTGCGGTTGACCTCGCGGCCCCGGGCCCGGAGCCCGGCATGGACCCGCGGGGCGCGTAGACGCCGTGGTGCCCTGCGTGGATCTGCCGGATCTCAGCGACCGCGGCGGCCTGCTCGGCCTGACGCGCGGCGCGTGCCTGCGCGGTGGCCCGGTGCCGGTAGCAGCCGCAACGGGAGACGCCCACGACCCGGCAGATCCGCTGCACGCCGAAGACGGCGCGATGGTCGCACGATGAAGTCACAGCGGCCAGGGCTCACTTCACCTCCCGGGCGAAATGGGCGGCTGCCCGGCGCAGGGTCTCCCGCTCCGGCTGCCACTCCTTCTCCGCCTTCAGCAGCCGCTGGTTCCCGGCCCGCAGCCGGGCCGGCTCCTCGGCCCGGCTGAGCGCGGTGCCACCCGGCGGCCCGGGCGCAGGCCGGCTGGTGTCCTTGCGGACCCACGTGCGCAGCGTCGCCCCGGTGATCCCGAGATCCGCGGCCACCGCCGCGTACGTCCGCTTACCGCCCGACGCGCGATACAGCGCGACAGCATCCTTCCGGAACTCCTCCCAATACGGACACTTGCGTCCCACCTGGACATCCCTCCCCGGACCATCAAGATCCATTGTCAGGGTGTCCACTCCGAAGGGGCAGCCTCAGGTGCTGTGTTGGCCCCGGAGACGACGACGGTGGCCCCGTCCGGGTTGATCAGGCACCGGACAGACCTACTTGCGAAAGCGCGAGGTTTGGCGGCTACCTATCTCTTCTGCAACAAAAGGCCCTATAGCGATCAATGCTCGCGCAAGCAAAGCTCGGGTTTCGCTTCACCGCCTCCTGCCTGGACGGCACGCGAAAAGGCACCAGCCAGCTCGACCGTGAACCATCCACAGCGTTCGAACAGGGCGATGTCTACAGGTCGGAGGTGGATTACCCCTCGTGGGTACAGATCGCCAGCCTGAAGCGGCTGGAGAAGCCCGTGGTAGTTGCTACCACGGGCCAATAGCTGCCTGCAGCAGCAAGTATACTGGGGGCATGACGGACGGATCTATCCCGAACACTCAGCCATTGGACGCACTGGAGGAGTTGGCATGGCGAGATCTCGCCCGCTTCTTTGTGCTGGCTCCGCGGTGCCTTGACGAGGACTTGCAGCGTGGCGCAAACATGCCGATCAGTACCTACAGTGCCCTGACGCACCTGTCAGAAGCCCCCGATCACGTACTGCGAATCACCGAACTCGCCAACCGCGTCTATCTATCAGGCAGCAGGATGACACGCCTGGTCGACGCTCTCGCTGCTGATGACCTGGTGGTCAAAAGGCGGAGCACAAGTGACGCGCGGGGCGTCGAT
Source organism: Streptomyces aurantiacus (assembly GCF_001418335.1). GTDB lineage: Bacteria > Actinomycetota > Actinomycetes > Streptomycetales > Streptomycetaceae > Streptomyces > Streptomyces aurantiacus. The sequence goes on from NZ_LIPP01000362.1 coordinate 14,309, forward strand.
GTCATCCTCACAGCGAAAGGATTGAAGAGGTTGCAGCTTGCCTATCCTGTCCACCTGCACAGTGTGCGGACCCGTGTTATCGATCCCATCCCACGCGCCTCCCTGCCAGATTTCGCAGAAGTGCTGCACGCCATCATCGTGGCGCTTGGCCGAGAGCGCGAAGAACTTTGAGCCGTAGCTTTCCGTTCAATCGTGGGCCGGGGGCGTACATCGGCCCGGGAGTCTGGATCGGCGACAACGTGAAGCTCCAGAACTATGAACTTGTGTACGAACCCGCGGTGCTTGAGGACGGGGTGTTCGTCGGCCCGGCGGCGGTCCGCACCAACGACCATTTCCCCCGATCGGTCGATCCGCAGGGAAAGTTGAAGCGCGGCGACGACTGGAGGGCCTTGACTGTGATCGTCTCGAGGGGGCGTCACTGAGGGCTCGTTCGGTATGTGTGACGCCGGTGCGCATCGGTCGTTGGGCCCTGATTGCGGCGGGTGCCGTGGTTACCCGGAACGTGCCGGACTTTGCGCTCGTGGCCGGCGCGCCGGATCGGCTGGGTCGGCCGGGCTGGCGAGCCGGGTGTATGGGAATGCCCTGAGACAAGAGGGCCGTTCGACGAGAAGGAGGGCCAACTCACCGAGCTCGCGGGCCCCATTTCCCGCAAAAGCCAATGATCAAATATCAGCATGGGTAACTGTGCGCGAACTATGTAGATCTAGAGGTTGTCTCGTAACCGGTATGGCGGTTGATGCGCTGGCTGGGCCTGGGCGGAGTGATTTCAACTGATGATCCGAAGCGGATCGAGCCGTTCGTTGGTGGCGCTGGTACGGCGTTGTGGTGGTGACATGCAGTGGCCGACCATGGCAGTTGCCGCTCGAAGATCGGGTATTGCTAGTGGGCGAAATACTGGCGCGCGCATCTCACGTTGAGAAAGGATGCAATGGCAAGGCACCGGCGGGAGCGACCACAGACTCGCACTGCTAGTGTCTCGTGATCCTGTT
>NZ_LIPP01000363.1 GCF_001418335.1 Streptomyces aurantiacus
GCCCCCACCCACCCGCACCCGACGAACTCGCCGGGAGCCGGGGCCACCCGGGAATGCACCCCCGTTCCCGAAGGTTGACCACCTCGGGGGCCGAGAACAGCACGGGCGTACCCTGGTGGACGCCGAAGAATCGAAGCTACAGGGAGCCGATGTGTCCGCAGTCGCACCCGACGGACGCAAGATGCTGCGCCTGGAGGTCCGGAACGCTCAGACCCCCATCGAGCGCAAGCCCGAGTGGATCAAGACCCGGGCGAAAATGGGTCCCGAGTACACGAAGATGCAGAACCTCGTGAAGAGCGAGGGTCTGCACACGGTCTGCCAGGAGGCGGGCTGTCCCAACATCTACGAGTGCTGGGAAGACCGCGAGGCCACGTTCCTCATCGGCGGCGACCAGTGCACGAGGCGCTGCGACTTCTGCCAGATCGACACGGGCAAGCCCGAGGCGCTGGACCGTGACGAGCCCCGCCGCGTGGGCGAGTCCGTGGTCACCATGGACCTCAACTACGCGACCATCACCGGCGTCGCCCGCGACGACCTCGACGACGGCGGCGCCTGGCTCTACGCGGAGACGGTCCGCCAGATCCACGCCCAGACCGCGGAGCGCGCGACCGGCCGCACGAAGGTCGAACTCCTGGCCCCGGACTTCAACGCCGAGCCGGCCCAGCTCGCCGAGGTCTTCTCCTCCCGCCCGGAGGTCTTCGCGCACAACGTGGAGACGGTCCCCCGCATCTTCAAGCGCATCCGCCCCGGCTTCCGGTACGAGCGCTCGCTGAAGGTCATCACCGAGGCCCGCGACTACGGTCTGGTCACGAAGTCGAACCTGATCCTCGGCATGGGCGAGACCCGCGAAGAGGTCAGCGAGGCACTCCGCCAGCTCCACGAGGCGGGCTGCGAGCTGATCACCATCACGCAGTACCTGCGCCCGACCGTGCGCCACCACCCCGTCGAGCGCTGGGTGAAGCCGCACGAGTTCGTGGAACTGAAGGACGAGGCCGAGCAGATCGGCTTCTCCGGGGTCATGTCGGGCCCGCTGGTCCGCTCCTCGTACCGGGCCGGCCGCCTCTACCAGATGGCCGTCGAGAAGCGCGGTTCGTACGTCGCCTCGCAGGCTGTCTGACCCTGCCGGCGGCTCCGCCGAATGGCACGCAGTGCCACGTGCGCGTGTGAACCTGCGCACAAGTGGCTACCTGCCAGTAATGGCCGATACGACGCGGTCCTGAGCGTCCCCGCAGATGGGGGCCGTCTCAGGGCCGCGTCGGGGTTTCAGGCCTGCGTATCAAGGCTTCACTGGCGTTTGACCGGTCGGTCACGCCCTGGTAACACCGTTCAGTGACCCTGGTCCTACACCACGTAGAGCCGCAGCCAGAGCCGCCATCCCGAGGGGGGACCTCCATCATGCAGGCCGCGCCCGTACGCGCCACAGCGATTCCGTCGTTCACCGATGCACTCCGTGCCGTCGAGTCGCTGCTCCTCAGCAGCGGCCAGCGCACCGCCCGCCGCAACGCCTGGACCTCCGTCCTGGAGGACCGTCGCCGCGCCAAGGACCGCGTCGAGGCACAGCATGTCCTGGAGCGTGTTCTGGAGCAGTCCCTCCTCACGCGCCACTGAGTCGGCACCGGCGTCGTCGGCGCCGCCCCCGCCACGTAGACTTCACGGCATGGCGAGGAAGGAACCCGCAGCGGACGCTGCGAACCCCGGGCGGCTCAAGCAGATCGCCCTGACTTACAAGATGACCCGCAAGGCCGACAAAATGATCGGTCTTGTACTCGCGGCTGTCGGAATCGTCACCCTTGGTGTCTTCCTCGCGATCGGCTTCTGGGTCGGTCACCCGATCTATCTCGGCATTCTCGGCCTCCTGTTCGCGTTCATCGCGTCGGCGATCGTCTTCGGGCGCCGGGCCGAGCGTGCGGCCTTCGGGCAGATGGAGGGCCAGCCGGGCGCGGCGGCGGCAGTGCTCGACAATGTCGGGCGCGGCTGGACGACCACCCCGGCCGTGGCGATGAACCGCAGCCAGGACGTGGTCCACCGGGCCGTCGGCAAGGCCGGCATCGTGCTGGTGGCCGAGGGCAACCCGAACCGGGTGAAGACCCTGCTGGCCGCCGAGAAGAAGAAGATGGCCCGCATCGTCGCGGACGTGCCGGTGCACGACATCCTCGTCGGCACGGGTGAGGGCCAGGTCGACCTGAAGAAGCTCCGTACGACGATGATGAAGCTCCCGCGGGTGCTGAGCGGCCCGCAGGTCACCGCGACCAACGACCGGCTGCGCGCCCTCGGCGACCTGATGAGCAACATGCCGCTGCCGAAGGGTCCGATGCCCAAGGGCATGCGGATGCCACGCGGCGGCCCGAAGATGCGCTAGCGCCACCGACAACGACGCGTAGGGCCCCGGAACACCGATCGGTGTTCCGGGGCCCTACGCGTTGTGTGAGGGACTCTGCCAGTACCCCTCACGGCAAGGACTCCCCCGTCACGGCCGTCTCGCGTTGCATGGTGCGTGCCCCGGTCCTCCGGGGTCCGACCGGTGCGAGGACGTACGCGCCCCGGTGGGCAGCATCCGAGCACCGAGCACTGACGGGACACCCAAGATGAGCAACCACCAGCTGAGCAACCGGACCGAGACCGTGACGGAAAGCCCCGCGGATGTCGTGCGAGGGCTGTACGACGCGCTGGGCAAGGGCGATGTGCCGGGTGTCCTGGCCCGACTCGCCCCCGAGGTGATCGTCGACGAGCCGAACCAGCTCCCCTACGGCGGCGTGCACCAGGGCCGCGAGGTGTTCGTGCAGTCGGTCCTGGGCGCGATGATGGGCTACGCCGCCGTCGCCATCACCGATGCCGAGGTGTTCGAGGGCCCGGCCGGCGTCGTCGGAACGCTCACCGGAACGCTCACGGCCCACACCACCGGTGAGCAGTACCCGCTGACCATGGTGGAGATCCACCAGGTCGAGGACGGCCTGGTGGGCAAGATCGACGTCTACCTCAAGAACCCCCACGACCTCGCCGCGTTCTACGCGCGCGCCGAGGCGGGCACCCGCTGACCACGACGCCCGTCGGGGCCGCGCGGTGCAGGCCGAGCCTCGGAAGCCTCAGATCCTGACCTCGGCCGTGCCGGCCAGACGGTCGTGCAGCCCGCGCCCGTCGCGGTCCCAGATCAGGGCGGGCAGGGCGAGGCACAGCAGGACCGTGCGCAGGAGAGCGCGCAGCGGGTTGACCGTGCCGGTGTCCAGGGCGAGAACCCGCAGTCCGAACAGCCGCTTGCCGGGGGTGAACCCGAGCGTGCCGACGGTCAGCGCGCTCACGACGAAGAAGATGAGCAGCGCCCAGTTCCCGGTCGCCTGGCCGTAGCCGTCGGTGATCAGGCCGTATGCGATCAAGGTGCACAGGCCCCAGTCGACGACGAGGGCACCCAGGCGGCGCCCCGGGCGCGCGATCGATCCGGGGCCCGACTCGGGCAGGCCCAGCTGCTCGCCGCGGTATCCGAAGTCGGCACCGGCGTCCTCCGCGGCCGCGCGGGGTCCGGACAGCCACGATCCGATTACTTGCCTGTTGTCCACTCGTCCACGGTACTGCGGCCGTTTTGCCATGCGGACAGGTGGGGTGTCCCGGGCCGCGTCCGGTTAACTTGGGCGAAACAAATGGGTCACGCCGGAGAAACCACCCGTCCCTAAGGTCGGGCTCAGCGTGTGCCACCGCACTGGCCGCACGAACGAACTACCACCCCGGTCCCGAAGTGGGCGGGAGCAGGAGGAGCTGGATGTTCCAGAACGCCGAGGACGCCAAGAAGTTCATCGCGGATGAGGACGTCAAGTTCGTCGACGTCCGCTTCTGCGACCTTCCGGGCGTGATGCAGCACTTCACGATCCCGGCGGAGGCCTTCGACCCCACCGAGGAGCTGGCGTTCGACGGTTCCTCGATCCGCGGCTTCCAGGCCATCCACGAGTCCGACATGGCGCTCCGCGCCGACCTGTCCACCGCGCGCGTCGACGCCTTCCGCCGCGACAAGACGGTCAACATCAACTTCTTCATCCACGACCCGATCACGGGCGAGCAGTACTCCCGCGACCCGCGCAACGTGGCGAAGAAGGCCGAGGCCTACCTCGCGTCGACCGGTATCGCCGACACCGCGTACTTCGGCCCCGAGGCCGAGTTCTACGTGTTCGACAGCGTGCGCTTCGACACCAAGTCGAACGAGGCGTTCTACCACATCGACTCCGAGGCCGGCGCCTGGAACACCGGTGCGATCGAGGACAACCGCGGTTACAAGGTCCGCTACAAGGGCGGTTACTTCCCGACCCCGCCGGTGGACCACTTCGCCGACCTGCGTGCGGAGATCTCCCTGGAGCTGGCCAAGTCCGGCCTCCAGGTCGAGCGCCAGCACCACGAGGTGGGCACGGCCGGCCAGGCCGAGATCAACTACAAGTTCAACACGCTGCTCGCCGCGGCCGACGACCTCCAGCTCTTCAAGTACATCGTGAAGAACGTCGCCTGGCGCAACGGCAAGACCGCGACCTTCATGCCGAAGCCGATCTTCGGTGACAACGGCTCGGGCATGCACATCCACTCGTCGCTCTGGTCCAACGGCGACCCGCTGTTCTACGACGAGGCCGGTTACGCGGGCCTGTCGGACACCGCCCGTTTCTACATCGGCGGCATCCTCAAGCACGCCCCGTCGCTGCTGGCGTTCACCAACCCGACGGTGAACTCCTACCACCGCCTGGTCCCCGGCTTCGAGGCCCCGGTCAACCTCGTGTACTCGCAGCGCAACCGCTCCGCGGCCATGCGTATCCCGATCACCGGTTCGAACCCGAAGGCCAAGCGCGTCGAGTTCCGCGCGCCCGACTCCTCCGGCAACCCGTACCTGGCGTTCTCGGCCCTGCTGATGGCCGGCCTGGACGGCGTCAAGAACAAGATCGAGCCGGCCGAGCCGATCGACAAGGACCTCTACGAGCTGGCGCCCGAGGAGCACGCGGGCGTGGCGCAGGTCCCGACCTCGCTCCCGGCCGTCCTCGACCGCCTTGAGGCCGACCACGAGTTCCTGCTCGCGGGCGACGTGTTCACGTCCGACCTGATCGAGACGTGGATCGACTACAAGCGCACGAACGAGATCGCGCCGCTGCAGCTGCGTCCGCACCCGCACGAGTTCGAGCTGTACTACGACGTGTAAGACGTGTGATCGGCACCACCCCGCCGCACGGCTTTCCTCGGAGCCCCGCCACCGCCCCTCGGGCGGTGGCGGGGCTCCGTCGTTCTTTGCCCAGTGCGGTACTGAACGGGATCCGTTCATGGAGTTCATGGAAAGGGGCGGGTGCACACTGGAATCGGGACAAGCTGCCCGACCGCAGCTTCCCGACTGCGGGGTGATCGTGATGCAGAGCCGCTTCCAGGCCGACCGCCGGCTTTCCGTACGGATGGGAACCACGCTGTTCCTGCTCGGACTGCTGTACGTGGCGTTCGTGGCCGTGCTGATCGTGCTGCTGAAGTCCTGGGTGCTGGTCGTGGTGGTCGCCGCGGCGCTGCTCGGCGCGCAGTACTGGTTCTCGGACCGGATCGCGCTGTACGCGATGCGCGGGCGGGTCGTCGAGCGGGACGAGTATTCACGGCTGCACGGGGTGATCGACCGGCTGTGCGCGACCGCGGACATGCCGAAACCCGCGGTGGCCGTGGCCGACATGGACATGCCGAATGCCTTCGCCACCGGCCGGAACCCCGACCACGCCGTCGTCTGCGTGACCACCGGGCTGCTGCGGCGCCTGGAGCCGGCGGAACTGGAGGGTGTGCTCGCGCACGAGCTGTCGCATGTGGCGCACAAGGACGTCGCGGTGATCACGGTCGCCTCGTTCCTCGGGGTGATCGCCGGACTCGTCGTGCGGTTCGCCTTCTACTCGCAGCTCTTCGGCGGTGGCCGCAGGGACCAGAACACCGCCGTGGTCTTCTCGGCCGTGATGGGCGTCTCCGCGGTCGTGTACATGGTCAGCTTCCTGCTCATCCGGGCGCTGTCCCGGTACCGGGAACTGGCCGCGGACCGGGCGGCTGCGCTGCTCACCGGGCGGCCCTCCGCTCTGGCCTCCGCTCTGACCAAGGTCTCCGGGGACATCGCGCGGATCCCGACGAAGGACCTGCGGACGGCGCAGGCCTTCAACGCCTTCTACTTCACGCCCGCGCTGGGCGACCACCCCGGCGCGGCCCGGCTCCTGTCGACCCACCCCAGCCTGGAGCAGCGCCTCGACCAACTGGCGCGGATCTCCGGCGAGCTGGGTGAGACGGCGACTCCCGGGAAGGCCTGAGCGGCGTGGGACTGCTGGACATCCTGCTGGGGCGCACCAAGCCCGTCGCGCCCGACCTCGACCGGCTCTTCGGTCTCCCGTCGGCCGCCGTGACGCTGCAGGCGGCGGCCGGCTTCACGCCGACCGGCCAGGGCGCGGTGTGCTTCGCGACCGTGGAGGGCGCCGCCTTCGACGACGTACGGCAGGAGGTGCTGGCGCTGCTCGGCGCGGACGCGCGGCGCCCTCCACGGTCGCG
>NZ_LIPP01000364.1 GCF_001418335.1 Streptomyces aurantiacus
GTCCCTCCCGCGCCTCACCCCGCGCACCCTCGTCCTGCCCGGCCAGCTCGCCCGCGACCTCGCACGCACCCGCGCCCGCGGCTTCGGGGTCAACCTGGAGGAGGCCGAGGTCGGCGTCTCGGCCGTGGCGGCCCCGGTCTACGCCCAGGACGCCCGCCCCGTCGCCGCCCTCTCCGTGACCGGTGGCACCCGCCGCCTCGACGTGGACCGCGTCGGCGCACGGGTGTGCGCGGCGGCCCGCGCGCTGACCCGAGCACTGTCGGCGTGACGGAGAAGCGGAACGAATGCCGGGGTCGTCAACCACCGGCCGTCGCGGGCCCTTCACCCCTCGGGCCGGCCCTCAGATCCGCCCCGGCCTGCATCGCCGCCGCCAGTTCGTGCTCGGTGAGCCGTCCGCCGCTCACCTCGCCGGTGAGCCGCCCCCGCACGAAGACCAGTACGCGGTCGCAGAGCTCCGTCAGTTCGGCCAGGTCGGTCGACGCGACCAGGACGGCCGCGCCGCCCGCCGCCAACTCGCCGACGATACGGTGCATCTCGGCCCGCACCCCCACGTCGACCCCGCGCGTGGGGTCGTCGAGCACGACGATACGAGGGTCCGTGGCCAGCCATTTGGCGAAGACGACCTTCTGCTGATTGCCGCCGGACAGCCGGGTCACCACGTCGTGCGGGCCGCCGCGCAGCCGCAGCCGTTCCGTCAAGTCGAGGGTCCTGCGCACGAGTTCGGAACGGGAGGGCATGACACCGCCCCGGCCAAGGGCCAGCCAGCTCACCGCCGTGGCGTTCTCCCACACCGTACGGTCGGTCATCAGCCCGTACCGTTTGCGGTCGCTCGGCACGAAGGCCACCCCCGCACGGACCGCCTGCCGCAGGGAACGCGGAAGGCCCCGGTCGCCGACGTGGACCCGGCCCGCCGAGACGGCCGTACGTCCGCACACCACCGCCAACGCGTCCAGATGGCCCGCACCCTGGAGGCCCGCCACGCCCACGACCTCGCCCGCCCGCACGGTGAACGTCACGTCCGTGAGCCGGCCCGGGACGCACACCCCGGCGAGCACGACCGGCGGCGGTCCCTCGGCCGGGGCGCGCGTGCGGTGCACCGGAAGCGGTGGCGTCCCGCCCAGCATCGCCGTCACCAGGTCCGGCACGCCGGTCTCCTCCCGCCGTACCCCGGCCAGGGTGACCCGCCCGTCCCGCAGTACCGTCACGCGCTGCGCGAAGCGCATCACCTCCTCCAGGAAGTGGGTGACGTACAGGATCGCGATGCCCCGCCCCGTGAGGGTGCGCAGGACCCGTTCGAGACGGTCCACGGCGGCGGCCGACAGGGCGGACGTCGGCTCGTCGAGGACCAGCACGCGGGGCCGGCGCAGCAGCGCTCGGGCGATCTCCGTCAACTGCTGGTCGGCGAGCGGGAGTTCTCCGAGCAGCGTGCGGGGATCGACGTCGAGTCCCAGCTCGGCGAGGACCGGCCGGGCCGCACGGTCCATCGCGCCCCGGTCGAGCAGTCCGAAGCGGCGCGGCGGGCGGTGGGGGAAGAGGTTCTCCCGGACCGACAGATCGGGGAACAGACTCAACTCCTGCGAGACGACGGCGATGCCGCCCGCCCGCGCTTCATCGGCGAGCAGCACCGATCCGTCGTCGGGCGCCAGGGTCCCCGACAGGATCCGTACGAGTGTCGACTTGCCCGCCCCGTTCTCCCCGACCAGCGCGTGCACCTCGCCGCCCCGCAGCCGGATGTCCGCCCCGTCCAGGGCCTTCACTCCGCCGTACGACTTGACCAGCGCCCGCGCGGTCAGCATGTCGGTGTTCTCGGTGTTCTCGGTGTTTCCAGTGTCCTCGTGACGCATCTCAGCGCGCGTCCTTCAGCGGCTTCAGCTGCGCCTCCTGGTCGCCGAGCAGCTTGTCGATCACGGGCTTGTACCAGTCGTACGCCGCCTTCGGGGACTTCTGCCGCGCGACGACCTCGTCGATGTTGGAGGAGTCCACGACACCGCCGGGGGACAGGAACCAGCCGTCGGGCAGCTTTCCGCCGTTGTCGCGCACCGACTCGATCATCATCGCCGTGGAGAGGTAGCCCTTCAGGAAGTGCTGCGGGTCGATGGTGACGAAGTTCGAGCCGTCCTTGACCGCGTCGAGGGTCTTGGGGTCGACGTCGAAGCCCGCTGTCAGCCACTTCCCGCCCTTCTCCTTCTTGATCTTCGCGAGGTTGTAGCTGTCGGCGTCCCCGACGCCGAGGAGGGCGAGCGCCTCGGGATGCGCGGCGACCTGCGACGCCCAGGAGCTGTGGTTCTGGCCGGGATCGCTGTACGTCTGGAAGGGGCCGAGCACCTGCACGCCCGGCGCCTCCTTCCTGAACGTGTCGGTGATGCCCTTGGCCCGGCTGTCCAGCACCGGTGTCCCGGGATTGGGCACCCCGACGACGATCTCCCCCTTCGGGTCGTCGCCCAGCCGCTTCAACGCCTCCTGGGCCATCAGCTCGCCCAGCGCGTAGTTGTCGTTGCCCACGTAGAAGGTGACCTTGCTGCCGTCGGTGGGGGCGGTGTCGAGGGCCACGATCGGGATGCCCCGGTCGACCGCGCGGGCGGCGGGCCGGGTGAAGATCGGCGGGTCGAGGTTCTCCAGGACGATGCCGTCCTCGGCGCGGGCGGTGAGGTTCTGGAAGAGCTGGACCTCGGCCGGCCCGTCCGTGTTGGGCGGCCCGACGGCCTTGAAGTCCACGTTCCCCGCGTGGCCGGCGGCACTCTCGGCGCCGAGCACCATCTCGTGGGCGAAGTTGAGGCTGATGTTGGCCACCGCGATGCCCATGTCGAGCCGGCCGCCGCCCTTGCCGCCGGAGCCCTCGCCGCTGCCGCATCCGGTGGCACAGAGGAGGACCAGCACGCCGAGGGCGCCGGACAGGGTACGGAATCGGGGGTGCATCGCGGCCTCCAAGGCGGCTCCGGCACAGTCTGCGGCAGGGCACTTACGGCTGTGCGGTGACGTCAGCGTCCACGGCGTCCACCGCGGCGCAGGGCGCTGTCCGCCGCGACGGCGACGAGGATCACCCCGCCGGTGGCGAACGACGTCCAGTTGATGGGCACTTCGAAGAACACGAGTCCCGACGCGACGACGGACAGGATCATCGCGCCGGCCACCGCCCCGACGGCTGAACCGCGGCCGCCCGCCAGCGGCGTACCGCCGATGATGCACGCGGCGATGGCCTGCAGCTCGTAGCCCTGACCGAGCGTGGGGTCCCCGGCGCCGTAGTACGCGAGCGCGAGCGTCGCCGCGCAGGCCGTGGTGAGACCGGACAGCGCGAGGGCCTGAACGCGCGTGCGGAATACGGGGATGCCGCTGAACTCGGCGGCGTCGGGATTGGACCCGATCGCCCGTACCCGGGCGCCGAAACGGGTGCGGGCGAGCACCACCGTGAGGACGGCCACCACGGCGAGCAGCACCCAGAGCGCGAACGGCACCCCGCCCGCGTCACCACCCGCGAGCGTGAAGAACGAGTCGTCCAGCGGCAGATCGGTGATCTGCTTCCCGTCCGCGAGCGCGAGCCCGACACCCCGGAACAGCATCAGCGTGCCGAGCGTGACGATGAACGACGGCAGCGCCAGCAGGGTGGTGACCAGGGCGTTGAAGACGCCCAGCGCGATCCCGGTGAGCAGCACCAGCGGGACCGCCGACCAGGGCGCCACCCCTTCGCGCACCAGCAGCGCACCGACGACCAGGCACATCGCGTAACTGCCGCCGACCGACAGGTCGACCTCGCGCATGGCCAGCGCGAAGACCATGCCGCACGCCATCAGGGAGATGTAGACGGAGTTGTGCGCGGTGGTGAGCAGGTTGTCGCTGTCGAGGAAGTCCGGGTACGGGATGCCGATGCCGGCGACGAGAAGCGCGAGGACGACCAGGACGCCGAGTTCGTCGGGGAGCCACCGGGGCGCGAGGCGGCCCGCCCACGGCCGGCCGGACGGCAGCGCGAACCGCCGCCCGCGTCCCCCCTGTTCGCGGGCGCGCTCGGCGTCGTCCACGGCACGGTCGGTCTCGGTCATCGGGCACGGCTCCCGAATGTCTGGAACGTCTGGAACATCTGGCGGCTGGGGTGTTGCATCAGGATTCCGGGCTCTGAGATCCGGGCTCTGAGGTCTGAGATCTGAGATCTGCCCGCAGCGTCGGCCTCCCGGGCGCAGGCGGCAACACGGCCGTTCCGGCGAATGAAACAGCGCCCGGCCCCCGGCGCGTGGTGAGCGCGTTCCGGGAACGCGTCAGAGGACCGTTCCGAAGACCGGAAACGCACCCTTGCCGACCGGCCGGCGGCTCATCACACTCACCGCATGGAGACGCGTACCGCCCTGGTGACCGGCGCGGCCCAGGGCCTCGGGCAGGAGTTCGCCGTCGCGCTCGCGGGACGCGGCTACCGGGTCGCGGGGCTCGACCTGGTTCCGCAGCGGGAGACGGCCGACCGCATCGTGGACTACGTGGAGCTGGTCGCCGACGTCACGGACGAGACGCAGGTCGGCGGCGCCCTGGAGCGGATGCTCGAACAGTTCGGCACCCTGCACGTGCTGGTCAACAATGCGGGGGTTTACCCGGAGTCGGCCTTCGAGGACACGACGCCCGAGGAGTGGCGGCGGGTCATGCGCGTCAACCTGGAGGCGCCGTTCCTGCTGACCCGCGCGGTACTGCCGTACCTGAAGGCGGCGGGCTGGGGCCGCATCGTGAACATCGCCTCGGCCGCCGTCCTCACCGCCCCGCCCACGATGGTGGCGTACACCGCCTCGAAGGCCGGACTGATCGGCTTCACCCGCGCGCTCGCCTCGGCGCTCGGTCCCTGCGGCATCACCGTCAACGCGATCGCGCCGAGCATGGTCCGCACGGAGACCGCCGAGCGCACGGTCGGCGCGGACGGCGGCTTCGAGCACGTCCGCGCCCAGCAGGCCGTGCCCAGAACGCAGGAGCCGTCCGATCTCGTCTCCACCCTGCTGTACGTGGTCGACGAGGGCAGCGGCTTCCTGACCGGGCAGACCCTCAACGTGGCAGGCGGCTCCGCCTACTTGTGAGGCACCGGCCGACCGGGCCCTCGGCTCAGGAGTCCTTGAGCCATTCCCGTACCTCCGTGTTGAGGGAGCGCTGAAACGCCGTCAGGAGGGCTTGCAGCACGAGCGGTTGCATGTGCGCGGAGATGTCCTTCACCGACTCGACCGAGCCGTGCCCGGACACCTCGTCGCGGAACACTTCGGAGAGCTCGTGGGCCGCGGCGCGCGTGTGCTTCATCAGGACGGTGCGCGCGGCGAGGATCGACTCGTGCGACACCGGTACGTCGAGCAGCTGGACACCGAGCCGCAGCAGCCCGAGATCCACCCGGTACGTGTCCGGCCCCGCCGTCTCCCTGAGAACGCTCATCGCGGCGAGCCGGTCCAGGTCCGCCTCGCCGAGGGGGCGCCCCGCCCGGCGCTCCAGCTCGGCCCGGCTCAGCTCCTCCGCCGCGTCCGGGGCCCAGGAGGCCACCACGGCACGGTGAATGGCCAGGTCCTGGGCGCTGAGCCCGTCCGGCAGCCGCTGCAGATAGCGCTCGATCCCGGCGAGCGTCATCCCCTGGTGCTGCAGCTCCTCGATGAGCGCGAGGCGCGACAGATGCCCCTGGCTGTACCGCCCCACCCGGCGCGGCCCGATCACGGGCGGCGGCAGCAACCCCCTGGTGCCGTAGAAGCGGACCGTCCGCACCGTGACGCCCGCCTGCGCGGCCAGCTCGTCGACGGTGAGCGTCGGCTCCTCGATGTCCGTCGCCATGCCTGCTCCTTCGGTACCACTTCCACGACCCGGTGCGGTGTAACAGTATTGCTGTCTCACCCCCACTGTGAAAGCTCCCCCGACGTGGGGCACCCCAGTGGAGCGCCCCGCACGGGACACTCAGTGATCGTGCACGGAATTGGTCGCGGCGATCTTCTTCCACGACTTCGGCCGCACCGGAGTCTTCTCCGCCCGTGGCTCGATCGACGCGGCCCGGGCAGCGGGTGTCCCCGGCTTCGAGGGCTGGTGGAGCCATGTGTCGAACAGTGCGGCGAGTGGCCGGCCCGACACCGACTCGGCGTACTTCACGAAGTCGCCGACCGTCGCGTTGCCGAGCGCGTGCCGCCGCGGCCAGCCCTTCAGGACGGCGAAGAACGCCTCGTCCCCGATCTCGTTGCGCAGCGCCTGCAACGTCAGCGCCCCACGGTCGTACACCGCGAGGTGGAACTGGTTCTCCGCGCCCGGGTCCCCAGGCGCCACGGCCCAGAACGGGTCGTCGGCGGGCCGTGAGGCGTACGTGTAGTCCGCGATCTCCTGCGCCGTGCCCTCGCCCTCGTGCTCCGACCACAGCCACTGCGCGTACCGCGCGAAGCCCTCGTTGATCCAGATGTCCTTCCAACCGGCGACCGACACGGAGTCGCCGTACCACTGGTGGGCCAGCTCGTGGACGACCACGGACACGTTCGTGCCGCTCGCGAACTGCCGCGGGCTGTAGAACGGCCGGGTCTGCGTCTCCAGCGCGTACCCGGTGTTCGTGTTCGGTACGTACCCACCCAGAGCATTGAACGGGTACGGTCCGAAGTATTCCGCCAGCCAGTCGGCGACTTCCCCGGTCCGCTCGACGCTCGCCCGCGCCGCCCCGTAGTTGTCGCCGAGGTCCTTGCTGTACGCGTTGACGATCGGGATGCCGCTCTCGGACGTCCCGGTCGTGATGTCGAATCTGCCGACGGCCAGAGTGGCGAGATACGTGGCCTGCGGCTTGTTCGAGCGCCAGTTGTAGCGTGTCCAGCCGGCCCGCGAACTCGTCGACTGCAGCGTGCCGTTGGAGATGGCCTGCGAGCCGTCCGGCACGGCGACCGACACGTCGTACGTCGCCTTGTCCAGCGGATGGTCGTTACTGGGGAACCACCACCAGGCCGCCTCGGGTTCGTTCGCCCCGACCCCGCCGTCCGGTGTGCGGTGCCAGCTGGTGAACCCGTACGCCGTCTTCGTGGACGGCACCCCGCTGTAGCGCACCACGACCGTGACGGCCGTGTCCTTGGGCAGCGGGTTCTTCGGTGTGATCTCCAGTTCGTGCTCGCCCGACGTCGTGAACGAGGCCTTCGCGCCGTTGACGCGCACCTCGCTCACGTCGAGCAGGAAGTCCAGGTTGAACTGCGAGAGATCCTCGGTCGTCCTGGCCAGCAGGGTCGCCGTGCCCTCAAGGCGGTCCGTGCGCGGCTGGTACGTGAGCCGCAGATCGTAGTGGGAGACGTCGTATCCGCCGTTGCCGTAGGCCGGGTAGTAGGGGTCGCCGATGCCCGGTGCCCCGGGCGAGTAGCTCGCGGCGGACGCCGGGATCGCCAGCAGCAGGGAGGCCGCCAGCGCGCCCGGTGCGATGAGTCTGCGGTGCACGTCAAGCTCCAAGTCGTAGGGCCGCGAAGTCCGGTCGGAGTTCGGAGCCTATTCATTCGCTGTGGGCCCGGCCCTGTCCATGGCCCCTTCCGTCACACGATCGCCATTCGGCCGACACGAGCGATGCCGAGGACATGGGCAATGAGGGCCCCACGCACCTTCAGGCCACACCGAGACAGAAGCCCGCACACTCCCACCGGCCCCCTTTTGCACAGGAGTTGACCGGAGTACGTTCCGCGCATGCGGACACCTGCGCGCCACATGCGCCTCATCACCTGGAGATCGCTGGCCACGGCGGCCACCGCCGCCCTGCTGGCCACGTTCCTCACCCCGGCCGTCGCCCAGAGCAGCGCTCCGCGGGAGAGCGCCCCCGTGTACTCGTACGACAACGCCGTCCGTGAGTCCGTCTGGGTGGACACCGGCCTCGACGGCGACAGTGACGGGCGGACCGACCGTGTCGCCGTCGACATCGTCCGCCCGAGCGAGCCCGCCCAGCAGGGCCGCAAAGTCCCCGTGATCATGGACGCCAGCCCGTACTACTCCTGCTGCGGCCGGGGCAACGAGAGCCAGCTCAAGACGTACGACGCGGACGGCGACGTCGTCCAGATGCCGCTGTACTACGACAACTACTTCGTGCCGCGCGGCTACGCCTTCGTGGGCGTCGACCTCGCCGGCACCAACCGCTCCGACGGCTGCGTGGACGTCGGCGGACGCTCCGACGTCCAGTCCGCGAAGGCCGTCGTCGACTGGCTGAACGGCCGAGGCAAGGGCTACACCTCCCGCACGGGCAGCACCAAGGCCAAGGCCGGCTGGACCAACGGCAGAACCGGCATGATCGGCAAGAGCTACGACGGCACCATCGCCAACGGCGTCGCGGCCACCGGGGTCGAGGGCCTGGAGACGATCGTCCCGATCGCGGCCATCTCCTCCTGGTACGACTACTACTTCGCCCAGGGCGCCCCCCTCTACGACTCCGGCCCGGAATGGCTGTCGGACTACGTCGAGAGCCCCGACGCCCGCACCCGCTGCGCCGCCGTCCAGCAGAAACTCGTCGACGGGGC
Source organism: Streptomyces aurantiacus (assembly GCF_001418335.1). GTDB lineage: Bacteria > Actinomycetota > Actinomycetes > Streptomycetales > Streptomycetaceae > Streptomyces > Streptomyces aurantiacus. The sequence continues at coordinate 8,448 of NZ_LIPP01000364.1, forward strand.
CCCGCGCACCGGCGACTGGACGAGACTGTGGACCGAACGCGACTACGTGAAGGACGTCCGCAAGGTCGACGCCAGCGTCTTCGTCATCCACGGTATGCAGGACCTCAACGTCCGCACGAAGCACTTCGGCCAGTGGTGGGACGGCCTCGCGAAGAACGGCGTCGACCGCAAGATCTGGCTGTCCCAGACCGGCCACGTCGACCCGTTCGACTTCCGTCGCGCCGAGTGGGCCGACACGCTGCACCGCTGGTTCGACCACGAACTCCTCGGCTACGACAACGGCGTCGACGACGCACCCATGGCCGACATCGAGCGCGCCCCCGACCAGTGGGTCACCTCGGACACCTGGCCGCCGCGGAGCACCGACACCGTGCAGCTGCGTCCTGGCAAGGGCGAGCAGGCGGGCGTCGGCACCCTGTCGACGCGTACCGGATCGGGCACCGAGACCTTCACCGACGACCCGGGCCAGGACGAAAGCGACTGGGCCGCCGAGGTCGACCGGTCCACGTCCGCCAAGGCAGGCTTCATCACCAAGCCGCTCACCCGCGACGTCCGTCTGTCCGGCTCCTCCAAGGTGACGGTCACCGCCACGCCGACCACGTCGAGCGCCCATCTGTCCGCGGTCCTCGTCGACCTCGGCCCCGCCACGATCCGTGACTACGCCGCCTCGGGCGAGGGCATCTCGACGCTCACCGACCGCACCTGCTGGGGACCGAGCACCACCGGCGACAGCTCCTGCTACCGACAGACGCAGGCCAGGACCACCGACGTCGACCACACGGTGTTCAGCCGCGGCTGGGCAGACCTCGGCAACCACGCCTCGGACCAGGGCGCCCCGCTCACCCCGGGCAAGGCGTACACCATCACCCTCGACCTGCACGCGAGCGACCACGTCGTCCCCGCGGGCCACCGTCTCGCGCTGATCGTCGCCGGCACCGACCAGGGCCTCATCGACCCGCCGGCGAGCACTCCGACGCTCACGCTCGACCTGTCCCGTACGTCGGCCGGTGTGCCGCTCGTCGGAGGCGCCGCCGCCTTCGCCCGTGCCACCTCGGGCTCCTCGTACATCACGCCCGACGCGATCCTCGACGGAGTCGGCGAGCCCCGCACCACCCACCGCGTCCCCGGAGGCAGCGCACGATGACACCCCACCGGACCGCAGCCCTCGCCCTCACGGCGGCGGCGCTCACCGTCCCCCTCCTGACGGCGCCGGCCCACGCGGCCGAACGCCCGCCCCGCACCGGATTCGAGCAGACCCACGGAGCACGCTGGACCACCCAGCCCGAGGAGCAGACCTTCCTCACGGCCGTCGACCGGGCGAGCGAACGGGTCTCGCTCACCCGGATCGGCACCACGGAACAGGACCGCCCCGTCCAGCTCGTGCGCGTCGGAAACCGGCACGCCGCCACCACCGTGCTGCTCGTCTGCAGCCAGCACGGCGACGAACCGTCCGGGCGCGAGGCCTGCCTCACCACCGTCCGCGACCTCGCGTACGCCAAGGACGCGAGCACCCGCAGGTTCCTCGACCGCACCACGCTGCTCGTGGTGCCCACCGCCAACCCGGACGGCAGGGCCGCCGACACCCGCGGCAACAGCGACGGCGTCGACATCAACCGCGACCACCTCGCGCTGCGGACGGCCGAGGCACGCGCCATGGCCGCCGTGGTCCGCGACCGGCAGCCCGACGTCGTCTACGACCTGCACGAGTACGGCTCCACACCCCAGTTCTACGAAAAGGACCTGTTCGACCTCTGGCCGCGCAACCTGAACACCGACCCTGCCGTGCACGACGAGGCACAGACCCTGTCACAGGCGTACGTACGGCCCGCCGCCCGGGCCGCCGGCCACTCGACCGGGACGTACGGCATCTGGACCGACCCGGTGACCGGCGAGCCGATCCGGCAGGTGGCCGGCGACGGACAGGAGCGCATCCTGCGCAACATGTCCGGCGTCAAGCACGGCGTCGGACTGCTCATCGAGAGCCGGGTCGACCCCCTCACCGAGGCCGAGAAGGCCGACGAGTCGCTCAACAACCGGCGCCGCGTCCACTCCCAACTGGCCGCGCTGGGCGGCCTTCTCGACTTCACCGACGAACGGCGCGGCCGAATAGGAGCGGCCACGTCGGCGGCCCGGCTGGCCGGCCACCAGGACACCGGACCCGTCTACACGGGAGGCGCCGACAACGACCCGGCCGAACCGTCCGAGACCATCGGCGACCCGCCCTGCGCCTACCGGCTGACGGCGGACCAGTACGCGGACGTCAAGGACGAACTGGCCCTGCACGGCGTCCGGGCGCGGCACGACGCGGACGGAGCCGTCGTACCGCTGCGCCAGTCCCTGCGTGCCCTCGTCCCGTTGCTGCTCGACGAGCGCGCGCCGTACCACCTGACGGTCGCGGAGCCCGACACCCGCTGCTGAGGCGGTTGAGATCGGCGGCACCTGTGGTAGGTCGTAGGCACACGAGCAGGCATGTGTGTCCGAACGTATTCCTGGGAAGGTGCCGCCGATGACCAAAGACCTGAAGGAAAGGGGAGGCCGGGGCGATCCGTCAGACGTCCCCGGTGGTACCCACGCCCAGACGGACCGGGTGGTGTTCGGCATCACCGCCGCGCTCACCGTGGCCTTCGTGATCTGGGGATCGGTGGCCACCGACTCCCTGGGCGACGCCTCCACGACGATGCTCAACGGCCTGATCCACAACGGCGGCTGGGCGTTCATGCTCGCCGCCTCGTGTTTCGTGGTCTTCGCGCTGTGGCTGGCGGTCAGCCGGTACGGCAGAATCCACCTCGGTGCCGAGGGCGAGGAGCCCGAGTTCCGCACCATCTCCTGGGTGGCGATGATGTTCAGCGCCGGCATGGGCATCGGCCTGATGTTCTACGGGGTGAGCGAGCCCCTCTCGCACTACTCGACGCCTCCGCCGGGCACGGCGCCCGCCGACTCCGCCGAACGCATGGAGACGTCGATGGCGACCACCCTCTTCCACTGGACGCTGCATCCCTGGGCGATCTACGCGGTGGTCGGCCTCGCCATCGCCTACAGCACCTACCGCAAGCGCCGGCGCCAGACCATCAGTGCCGTCTTCACCCCGCTGATCGGCGAGAAGCACGCGAACGGCTCGGCGGGCCGGGCGATCGACATCCTCGCCATCATCGCCACCATCTTCGGCTCGGCGGCCTCCCTGGGCCTCGGCGCCCTCCAGATCGGATCCGGCTTCACGGAACTGGACTGGATGGATTCGGTGAGCGACGGCCTGCTCGTCGCGATCATCGCGGTGCTGACCGTGGCGTTCGTCGCCTCGGCCGTCTCCGGCGTGGAGAAGGGCATCCAGTGGCTGTCCAACATCAACATGGTGCTGGCCCTGGTTCTCGCGCTGTTCGTGTTCATCGCGGGCCCCACGATCATCGTCCTCGACCTGCTGCCCACCTCGCTCTTCTCCTACCTCGGTGACCTGCCCCAGCTCGCCGGCCGGACCGAGGCCAGTGGCGGCAAGGGCGTCGCGGAGTGGCTCAGCAGCTGGACCGTCTTCTACTGGGCGTGGTGGATCTCCTGGACGCCCTTCGTCGGCATGTTCATCGCCCGCATCAGCCGCGGGCGCACCATCCGGCAGTTCATCGGCGGCGTCATCCTCGTCCCCAGCACCGTCAGCCTCGTCTGGTTCGCGGTCTTCGGCGGTACGGCGATGAAGCTGAAGGAAGGCGGCGAGCTCAGCGGGGAGTCGACTCCCGAAGGACAGCTGTTCGGCGTCCTCCAGGAGTTCCCCATCGCGACCGCCACCAGTCTGCTCGTGATGATCCTCGTCGGCATCTTCTTCGTCTCGGGAGCCGACGCGGCGTCCATCGTGATGGGCACGCTCTCGCAGAAGGGCGCGCTCGAACCCGGGCGTTTCGTGGTGGTCTTCTGGGGCGTGGTGACCGGAGCGGTCGCCGCCATCATGCTGCTCGTCGGCACCGAGGGCGACGCGCTCACCGGCCTGCAGAACCTCACGATCCTGGCCGCCGCGCCCTTCGTCCTGGTGATGATCGGCATGTGCGTCTCCCTCATGCGCGACCTGCGCAGGGACCCGGTCATCGTCCGCAACGAGATGGGCTCCGAGGCCGTCGAACTGGCCGTGATCGAGGGCCACAAGAAGTACGCCGGCGACTTCGAGATCAGGGTCGGCCCGGGCGCCGGCACAGAGAAGGAAGGCGACCCCTTGGGCCACGACCACAACTGACGACAGCCCTCAGTGACGAGAGGGGCAGGGCACCGACCCTGCCCCTCAGGGGCACGGGGCACGGGGTTCAGGGGCGCGGGGAACTGCGCGCCCGGCCACAACGGACCCGCAGCCATCACACGGCGTACGGCCACCACGGCGCGTCGCTCCTCCGCCGCACGGATGTCGACGGAATGTGCCATGCCGTGCACGGAGTGCGCCCGGTATGGGGATACTCACAGCATGTCTGCCGAGTACGCGACCTTCGGCCTGGCACCGGCGATGCGTGCCGGTGGGGTACTTGCCAACGGTGACTACCAGGCGCACCGGGACTTCGTGGACTTCATCGTCGACGGACGCCCGCTGCTCCACCAGCTCTCCGACCTCGACGCCGTGTCCCCCCTCGCCTCCGACATACCCCCCGCGATCTTCACCGCCCAGGTGCGCGGCCTGCTGCTGGAAGCCGATCCTCCGCTGGCCGGCGGCCGGTACGTCATCTACGGCTGCCCGGAGTGCGAGGACCTCGGATGCGGCGCCGTGACCGCCGTGATCGACCGGCACGGCGACGACTTCGTATGGCGCGACTTCGCCTGGCAGACCGACGAACACCCGGACCTGGCACGCAACGGCTACCACGGCATCGGCCCCTTCCGCTTCCGCGGCGACGCGTACCGGGCCGCCCTGGGCTCCCTGCTCGCCGGCGCCGGGGGCGAACGCAGCCGGGTCCTGCTCATCGGCGCCCGGGCAGCGGTGCTGGCCAAGCTCGCCGCCGCGCTGCGCATCATCGGGATCGGCGCCGACATCACCCGGGACGCGACCGACGTGCCCCCCGACGAACTGCGCGTCTACGGCGCCGTCGCCTTCGGCCGCGCCGTCACCGAGGAGGAACGCGCCGCCGTGCGACGGTCCTTCGACGACGCCGGAGTCGACGTCGCCTACGTCGAGGGGCTGGCCCCGATCGTCCCGCTCCTGGTCGCTCAGATGGAGCACGCCCTGGACCGCAGCCCCCGCGAACAGCGCAGGCTGACCCGGCTGGTCGCCGCCGGCGGCGAGGCGGGCGTCGAGGTCACCTCCGCCTGCCGGGTCCGGCTGACCGCGTACCGCCTGGACCGCCTGGCCCGTACTCACGTGTACGAGGTCTTCGACGGCATCCTGGAAGCTGGTCACCACCGGCTCCCGCTGGACGCGAAGGCGACCAGGGGCGAGTCGTTCATCGTGGCGCGGACCCCCGGGAGTGTGCTGGTGGAGGCGCTGGCCCGCTGAAATCCCGGGCGCGGGAGCCCGGGGAGCCCGGGTACGGGAACCCCGGTCTGCGGAAGGCCCGGTGTGCGGGCCGGACACAAACCCTGGCGCGTACGTGCGGCCCCGGCGATTAGGATCGGCCCCCTGATGACTGCCACCCTCGTCGCCAAGAACCTCGCCGCCGGCCACGGTGACCGCACCCTCTTCGCCGAACTCGACCTCGTCGTCGCGCCCGGCGACGTGATCGGTCTCGTCGGTGCCAACGGCGCGGGCAAGTCCACCCTGCTGCGGATGCTCGCCGGGCTGCTCAAGCCCGACGAGGGCGAGCTGCGGCTCTCCCCGCCCGCCGCGGCCGTCGGCCATCTGCCGCAGGAGCCCGAGCGCAGGCCCGGCGAGTCCGTCGGGGAGTTCCTGGCGCGCCGCACCGGCGTGGCCGAAGCCCAGCGGGTGATGGACGAGGCCACCCAGGCACTCGTCGACGGAGCGCCGGGCGCGGACGACGCGTACGCGGACAGCCTGGAGCGCTGGCTGGCGCTCGGCGGCGCCGACCTCGACGAGCGGGCCGCGGAGGTCGCCGCCTCGCTCGGCCTCGCCGTCGGCCTGGACCAGCCGATGACCTCGCTCTCCGGCGGCCAGGCGGCCCGCGCGGGACTCGCCTCGCTGCTCCTCTCCCGCTACGACGTGTTCCTGCTCGACGAGCCGACCAACGACCTCGACCTGGACGGTCTGGAGCGCCTCGAACGGTTCGTCTCGGGCCTGCGCGCGGGCACCGTCGTCGTCAGCCACGACCGCGAGTTCCTCACCCGCACGGTCACCAAGGTCCTCGAACTCGACCTGGCCCAGCAGCAGATCACCCTGTACGGCGGCGGCTACGAGGCCTATCTGGAGGAGCGGGACGTGGCGCGCCGGCACGCCCGCGAAGGGTACGAGGAGTACGCCGACAAGCGGTCAGCCCTTGAGGGCCGCGCCCAGATGCAGCGCTCCTGGATGGACAAGGGCGTCAAGAACGCCCGGCGCAAGGCGAACAACGACAACGACAAGATCGGCCGCAAGTTCCGCAGCGAGGCCAGCGAGAAGCAGGCCGCGAAGGCCCGGCAGACGCAGCGCATGATCGAGCGGCTCGACGTGGTGGACGAGCCGCGCAAGGAGTGGGAGCTGCGGATGGAGATCGCGGCGGCCCCCCGGTCGGGTGCCGTGGTCGCCACCCTGCGCGACGCCGAGGTCAGGCGGGGCGACTTCGTCTTCGGCCCGGCCACCCTCCAGATCGACTGGGCGGACCGGGTGGCCGTCACCGGCGTGAACGGTGCCGGCAAGTCCACACTGCTCGGCGCGCTGCTCGGCCGGGTACCGCTGGACGCGGGCCACGCCACGCTCGGCTCGGGCGTGATCGTCGGCGAGGTCGACCAGGCCCGCAAGCTGTTCCACGGCACGGAGGCCCTGCTCGACGCGTTCTGCGCGGCCGTCCCCGACACCGAGCCCGCCGAGGTCCGTACGCTGCTGGCCAAGTTCGGCCTCAAGGCGGAACACGTCCTGCGTCCGGCCGCCGGCCTCTCCCCGGGCGAGCGCACCCGCTCCGCCCTGGCGCTCCTCCAGGGCAGGGGCGTCAACCTCCTGGTCCTCGACGAGCCCACGAACCACCTCGAC
>NZ_LIPP01000365.1 GCF_001418335.1 Streptomyces aurantiacus
GGTAGGGGCGGCGGGGGCGGAGAACCGGCGGTGTCCGCGGGCGCGGGCGGGGCCGACCCCGGCGTCGTACCCTGGACACCCCCCGGCCCGTCAGACGTGTCGGGCCGTCGGCGTTGCCCACTCCCTCGGACACCCACTCCGGATTCTTGGACGGAAACCTCTTCATGAGCCTGCACGGTCTGCTCGACGCCGTCGTCAAGGACGCCGCACTCACCGAAGCGGTGAAGGCCGCCGGCGACGGCAACCGCATGCACGTCGACCTGGTCGGCCCACCCGCCGCCAGGCCGTTCGCGGTGGCGGCGCTGGCCAGAGAGGCAGGCCGCACCGTGCTCGCGGTCACGGCCACCGGCCGCGAGGCCGAGGACCTGGCGGCGGCGCTGCGCTCACTGCTGCCGGCCGACACCGTCGCGGAGTACCCGTCCTGGGAGACGCTGCCGCACGAGCGGCTGTCCCCGCGCAGCGACACCGTGGGCCGCAGGCTCGCCGTGCTGCGCAGGCTCACCCACCCGCGTACCGACGACCCGGAGACCGGCCCGGTCTCCGTGGTGGTCGCGCCCGTCCGGTCGGTCCTCCAGCCCCAGGTCAAGGGCCTCGGCGACCTGGAGCCCGTGGCCCTGCGGACCGGCCAGAGCACCGACCTCGGCGCCATCGTGGCAGCCCTGTCGGCAGCCGCGTACGCCCGCGTCGAGCTGGTCGAGAAGCGCGGCGAGTTCGCCGTACGGGGCGGCATCCTGGACGTCTTCCCGCCCACCGAGGAGCACCCGCTGCGCGTGGAGTTCTGGGGCGACGACGTCGAGGAGATCCGCTACTTCAAGGTCGCCGACCAGCGGTCCCTGGAGGTCGCCGAGCACGGGCTGTGGGCGCCGCCCTGCCGCGAACTGCTGCTCACGGACGACGTACGGGCGAGGGCGGCCACCCTCGCGGAGGCCCACCCCGAGCTGGGCGAGCTGCTCGGCAAGATCGCCGAGGGCATCGCGGTGGAGGGCATGGAGTCCCTCGCGCCCGTCCTCGTCGACGACATGGAGCTGCTCATCGACGTACTGCCCAAGGGGTCCATGACCCTGGTGTGCGACCCGGAGCGGGTGCGCACGCGCGCCGCGGACCTGGTGGCGACGTCGCAGGAGTTCCTCCAGGCGTCCTGGGCGGCGACGGCCGGCGGCGGCGAGGCCCCGATCGACGTCGACGCGGCGTCCCTGTGGTCCATCGCGGACGTCCGGGAGCGGGCCCGCGAGCTGGACATGATGTGGTGGTCGGTGTCGCAGTTCGCGGCGGACGAAGCACTGACGGAGACGTCTGCCGGTGACGTGGCGGGTGACGCGGACACGCTGAAGCTCGGGATGCACGCGCCCGAGACCTACCGGGGCGACACCGCGAAGGCGCTGGCCGACACCAAGGGCTGGCTCGCGGACGGCTGGCGCACGGTGTTCGTCACCGAGGCGCACGGCCCGGCGGCCCGTACCGTCGAGGTGCTCGGCGGGGAGGGCATCGCGGCCCGCCTGGAGTCGGACCTCGGCGCGCTGGCACCCGCGGTCGTGCAGGTGTCCTGCGGCTCGATCGACTACGGGTTCGTCGACCCGGCGCTCCGGCTCGCCGTACTGACCGAGACCGACCTCACCGGGCAGAAGGCCGCGGGCAAGGACGGCGCCCGGATGCCGGCCCGCCGCCGCAAGACGATCGACCCGCTGACCCTGGAGACGGGCGACTACATCGTCCACGAGCAGCACGGCGTCGGCCGCTACATCGAGATGGTCCAGCGGACCGTGCAGGGCGCGACCCGCGAGTACCTCGTCGTCGAGTACGCGCCCGCCAAGCGCGGCCAGCCCGGCGACCGCCTCTACATCCCCACGGACCAGCTGGAACAGATCACCAAGTACGTGGGCGGCGAGGCCCCGACGCTGCACCGGCTCGGCGGCGCCGACTGGACGAAGACCAAGGCGCGCGCCAAGAAGGCCGTCAAGGAGATCGCGGCGGACCTGATCAGGCTGTACTCGGCCCGGATGGCGGCCCCCGGGCACGCCTTCGGCGCCGACACGCCCTGGCAGCGCGAGCTGGAGGACGCGTTCCCGTACACCGAGACGCCCGACCAGCTCACGACCATCGCCGAGGTCAAGGACGACATGGAGAAGACGGTCCCGATGGACCGGCTGGTCTGCGGCGACGTCGGTTACGGCAAGACGGAGATCGCGGTCCGCGCGGCCTTCAAGGCGGTCCAGGACGGCAAGCAGGTCGCCGTCCTCGTGCCCACCACGCTGCTGGTGCAGCAGCACTTCGGGACGTTCAGCGAGCGCTACTCGCAGTTCCCCGTCAACGTACGGGCCCTGTCGCGCTTCCAGTCCGACACCGAGGCGAAGGCCACGCTTGAGGGCCTGCGGGAGGGCTCGGTGGACCTGGTCATCGGCACCCACCGCCTCTTCTCCGCGGAGACCAAGTTCAAGGACCTGGGACTCGTCATCGTCGACGAGGAGCAGCGCTTCGGCGTCGAGCACAAGGAGCAGCTGAAGAAGCTGCGCGCGAACGTGGACGTCCTGACCATGTCCGCCACCCCGATCCCGCGCACGCTGGAGATGGCGGTGACGGGGATCAGGGAGATGTCGACGATCACGACACCTCCGGAGGAACGGCATCCGGTACTGACCTTCGTCGGCCCGTACGAGGAGAAGCAGATCGGCGCCGCGGTGCGCAGGGAGCTGTTGCGGGAGGGGCAGGTCTTCTACATCCACAACCGGGTCGAGTCGATCGACCGGGCCGCGGCGCGCCTGCGGGAGATCGTGCCGGAGGCGCGGATCGCGACGGCCCACGGCCAGATGTCCGAACAGGCCCTGGAGCAGGTGGTCGTCGACTTCTGGGAGAAGAAGTTCGACGTCCTCGTCTCCACGACCATCGTGGAATCGGGCATCGACATCGCGAACGCCAACACGCTGATCGTGGAGCGCGGCGACAACTTCGGCCTCTCCCAGCTGCACCAGCTGCGCGGCCGGGTGGGGCGTGGCCGGGAGCGGGGTTACGCGTACTTCCTGTACCCGCCGGAGAAGCCGCTGACGGAGACCGCCCACGAACGCCTCGCGACCATCGCCCAGCACACGGAGATGGGCGCGGGCATGTACGTGGCGATGAAGGACCTGGAGATCCGCGGAGCGGGAAACCTGCTGGGCGGCGAGCAGTCGGGCCATATCGCCGGCGTGGGCTTCGACCTGTACGTACGCATGGTGGGGGAGGCCGTGGCGGACTACCGCGCCTCCATGGAGGGCGGTGTGGTGGAGGAGGCGCCGCTGGAGGTCAAGATCGAGCTTCCGGTCGACGCGCACGTCCCGCACGACTACGCGCCGGGCGAGCGGCTGCGGCTGCAGGCCTACCGCTCGATCGCCTCGGTCAACTCCGAGGAGGACATCAAGGCGGTACGGGAGGAACTCGTCGACCGGTACGGGAAGTTGCCCGAGCCGGTGGAGAACCTGCTCCTGGTGGCCGGGCTGCGGATGCTCGCGCGGGCGTGCGGGGTCGGTGAGATCGTCCTCCAGGGCAACAACATCCGCTTCGCACCGGTGGAGTTGAGGGAGTCGCAGGAGCTGCGGCTGCAGCGCCTGTACCCCGGCTCCGTGATCAAGGACGCCGCCCACCAGGTGCTGGTGCCCCGCCCCAAGACGGCGAAGGTCGGCGGGAAGCCGTTGATCGGGCGGGAGTTGCTGGGCTGGACGGGGGAATTCCTGGCTTCGATTCTGGGCTCGTAGGGATTACACAGAGGCGGAGGCAGAGGCGGAGGCAGCGGCCGGTCTTCGAGGAGGTGGCCGCGCTCGGCTACGGGGTCGGGGAGCGCTGGCCGAGCTACTTCCCGTTGCGCGCTGCTCGTCGCGGGCCTCGATCCGGTCGAGTCGCTCGTCTCGTTCGCGGCGATCGGTGCCGCTTCCGTGCAGCGGTTCGAGAGCCGGGCCTGGAGCGAGGAGGAGTGGGCGTTCGCGAGCGAACGGCTCGTCGTCCGGGGGCTGTTGGCACAGGACGGCACCGCGACGCAGGACGGCCGTGTGCTTCGGCAGGAGGTGGAGCGCCGTACCGACGAACTGGCCGCCGCCCCCTGGCAGGCGTTGGGGCCGGATGCCACCGGCCGACTCGCCGATCTGCTGGGCGAGTTCTGGGTCGCGGTACTCGGAGACCACGCTGGGGATCGGGAAGGTGTGAGGCAACAAAGGCCTGAGGCAACTGGCGCACTCCCTCACTCACGCCGGTGGTGCGCCATTTGCCCGCCGAAGTCCCCGTAAATCCGGTCTGGTGCTGTTCTGTGCCGAGCCCCGGGCCAGTACGGTGAGGTCAGGAAGCCCGCCCGCTCAGGGTGGACATGGGCAAGCAAGAAGAGGGAGCGCCCGTGACGTTCTGGACCAGGGCCGCCGGCGCCGCCGCCCTGCTGCTCGCCGCGACCGGCTGCACCACGGAGACGACCGGTGCCGCCGGACCCCAGGAGACGGCGGGCGCGGGCGGGGCCGCCCTCACCGCCGTCGACTCGCTGACCGTCAAGGGGCGGGCACCGAAGACGGGATACGACCGGGACAAGTTCGGTACCCCTTGGGCCGACACCGACGCGAACGGCTGTGACACCCGCGACGACATACTCAAACGGGACCTGAAGGACGTGAAGTTCAGCGACGGTGAGTGCAGCGTGAAAACGGGGCGGCTCGATCCCGACCCGTACACCGACAAGGACGTCACCTTCGTACGCGGTGGCCGCAGCGAGGTCGACATAGACCATCTCGTCGCGCTGTCGGACGCCTGGCAGAAGGGCGCCCACAAGTGGGACGCGAGCAAGCGGATAGCGCTGGCCAACGACCCGCTGAACCTCCTCGCCGTCGATGCCGGACGCAACCGCAGCAAGGGCGACGGGGACACCGCGAGCTGGCTTCCGCCCCACAAGGCGTACCGCTGTACGTATGTGGCCCGGCAGGTGGCCGTGAAGAAGAAGTACGAACTGTGGGTCACCGCCGCGGAGAAGGCCGCGATGAAGAAGGTGCTGACCGGCTGCCCGGGGCAGCGGCTTCCTTCGGGCGGAACCTCGACACGGGCGCCGAGCCGGTTCCACGCGGACTGAGCGGGCCGCTCCGCCCGAGGTCCTGGGAAGGGCGGTAGGGGCGGTAAGGGCGATCCAGGCCCGGGCAGAACCGGTTCCGCCGTGGCCGGTCGATGCCTACGGTGTCCGGCATGGTGCTGAGAATCGCGAGCCTCGCCGAGCGTCCGGAGATGTACGACCAAGTGATGGGGATGGCCGACACCTGGCCGGAGTTCCTGCGCAACGACCTCGTCGGCAACGCGCACTACGGCCGGATCGCCAAGGAACTGCCGGAGCATGTGCTGTTCGCCGAGGACGACAGCGGCGAGGTGGTCGCACATGCCTACAGCGTGCCGTTCGCACTCGGGGACGGCGGGGACGGCGGG
>NZ_LIPP01000366.1 GCF_001418335.1 Streptomyces aurantiacus
GCCACCGACGAGCCGCAGACACCCGACCCGGCCCGGCAGCCCGGCACCGCCCCGCCGTACCCGCCCCGCTGAGCCCGCCGCAGGCGCCCCGCCGGCGCTGTCAGAGTCGGCCGCTACGCTCGCGGTATGGCTCTCAACACGTCCGCGGACGCCCCGCTGCCCGTCGGTGAGGTGTCGCGGCTCATCGGGGGATGGATCGACCGGCTCGGCGCGGTGTGGGTCGAGGGGCAGATCACCCAGCTGTCTCGCCGCCCCGGCGCCGGCGTCGTCTTCCTGACGTTGCGCGACCCGTCGCACGACATCTCCGTGGGCGTGACCTGCTACCGGCAGGTGTTCGACGCCGTCGCCGACGTGGTGAGCGAGGGCGCGCGCGTCGTCGTCCACGCGAAGCCCGAGTGGTACGCGCCACGCGGGCAGCTGTCGCTCCGGGCCGCCGAGATCAAGCCCGTCGGCGTCGGCGAACTGCTCGCCCGGCTCGAACAGTTGAAGAAGTCCCTCGCCGCGGAAGGGCTGTTCGCCGCCGAGCGCAAGAAGCCGCTCCCGTTCCTGCCCCAGCTCGTCGGGCTGGTCTGCGGCCGCGCCTCGGCCGCCGAGCGGGACGTGCTGGAGAACGCGCGCCACCGCTGGCCCGCCGTCCGCTTCGAGGTGCGCAACGTCGCCGTACAGGGCGTCCACGCCGTCCCCCAGGTCGTCCAGGCCGTGAAGGAACTGGACGCGCTCGACGACGTGGACGTGATCGTGGTGGCGCGCGGCGGCGGCAGCGTGGAGGACCTGCTGCCGTTCTCGGACGAGCAGCTGATCCGGGCGGTCGCGGCCTGCCGTACGCCCGTCGTGTCGGCCATCGGCCACGAGCCCGACAACCCGCTCCTCGACCACGTGGCCGACCTGCGCGCCTCCACTCCCACCGACGCCGCGAAGAAGGTCGTACCGGACGTGGGCGAGGAGTACGAGCGCGTCCAGTTCCTGCGGGACCGGGCCCGCCGGTGCGTCGGGTCCTTCATCGATCGCGAGGAGCGGGGCCTCGCTCAGGCGCTGGCCCGCCCCTCGATAGAGGACCCGCACCGGATGGTGGACGAGCGGGCCGACCACGTCGCCGCGCTCCTGGGCCGGGGCCGCCGCACGCTCGGCCATCTCCTCGACCGGGCCGACTCGGAGCTGACGCACACCCACGCGCGCGTGGTGGCCCTCTCCCCCGCCGCCACCCTCAAGCGGGGTTACGCGGTCCTGCAGAAGTCCGACGGCCAGGCGGTCCGCTCCCCGGACGAGGTGACGGCGGACGAGCCCTTGCGGGCACGGGTCGCCGAGGGCGATTTCACGGTACGAGTCGATGTCTGAGGCAGACCCTAGGGTGGGCGCATGACCAGCAAGACGGACGAGTCGCTCGGGTACGAGCAGGCGCGGGACGAGCTCATCGAGGTCGTACGACGCCTGGAGGCGGGCGGTACGACACTGGAGGAGTCGCTCGCCCTGTGGGAGCGGGGCGAGGAGTTGGCGAAGGTGTGCCGGCGGTGGCTGGACGGGGCCCGCGCCCGCCTTGACGCGGCGCTGGCGGAGGAGGAGAAGGACGAGACGGCGGCGACGGCCGGGGGCACGTCGGCCGGCTCCGGCTCCGGCTCCGAGTAGCCGGAGTCGGCCGGTCCGCTCCGGTCGGCTCCCGTCGATCGGCTCCGGCTCCCGTCCGCTCCGAGAAGCCGGCTTCCTCTCCGGGGGCCGGCTTCTGGTGGTTCCGGCGGGTTCCCGGTTCGGGGATGGTTGGTCAGGCCATGCATTTGTGAAGCGGATCACTCTGGTCCAGTTTTGGTTGAAGGTTAAACCTCACCAGGCGTACCGTCGAACGAGCCAGCCGATCCCACAGGATCCGACGCACGTCCCGAGAAGGTTTTGACACATGTCTCTCGTCCTTGACCCCGCCGCCCAGGACCTGCTCTTCCGCGAGGCCCGCACCGCCAACGCCTTCACCGACGAACCGGTGACCGAGGAGCAGGTGCAGGCGATCTACGACCTGGTCAAGTACGGCCCCACGGCCTTCAACCAGTCGCCGCTGCGCATCACCCTGGTCCGCTCCGCCGAGGCCCGCGAGCGTCTGGTGCAGCACATGAGCGAGGGCAACCAGCCGAAGACCGCCACCGCCCCGCTCGTCGCTATCCTCGCCGCGGACAACGAGTTCCACGAGGAACTGCCGTACCTCCTGCCGCACTTCCCGCAGGCCAAGGACGTCTTCTTCGCCGAGCGCCCGGCCCGTGAGGGCGCCGCCGCGCTCAACGCCGCGCTGCAGGCCGCGTACTTCATCATCGGCATCCGTGCCGCCGGCCTCGCCGCCGGTCCGATGACCGGCTTCGACTTCGCGGGCGTCCAGAAGGAGTTCCTCGACGGCGACCACACCCCGCTGATGGTGGTCAACATCGGCAGGCCCGCCGAGGACGCCTGGTTCGCGCGCTCCCCGCGCCTGGAGGCCGGCCAGGTCATCACGACGGTCTGACCTGACCCGCCGCCCTGAACATGTGAGAAGCCCCCGGCAGCGCGCGAATCCAAGGCGCCGGGGGCTTCTTCCATAGCGGTCAGGCCGATAGCGGTCAGGCCGAGCAGGTCTGCCGCGCCCCGCTCGGGACGTCTTCGCTCATGACGTCTTCAGCGCTTCCGCCATCTTCGTCAGTTGCGCGAACGACGCCGTGCCCGTGATCACGGTCGTGGAGTTCTTCTCCTGGAGCACCAGGGCGTCGTACTTCGCGCCCTTGTAGCGCTTCCAGGGCTTCTCGCCGATGCGCTGCGTGACGTTCGTCTCCTCGGCGCCCTGACTTGCGTCCTCGATGAACGTGACGGGCTTCTGAGTCGACTGCTCGATCGCCACGTACTGCCCGTCGGGGGCGTGGAAGCCGAGGTGCCACGCGTCGAAGTCGTCGCCCCGGAACCTCACCGAGGTCGCCTTCCACTCCGTGGGCAGGCCCTCGGGCGCCGCCACCGGATAGGCGGCCGCGCGGCGTGCCGTGAGGAGTTCCACGCGGTAGTCGACCCGTTCGAGAGGGGGCTCCGAGTCGTCATTGGGGATGAAGACATAGATGAAGCCCGCGACGATGCCGATCAGGCCCAGCGACAACACCATGTCGCGGACCGACTGCTTGCCCTTCTTACCTGCCACGCCCCCATCGTCGCAGGTGTACTGGTCTGCTCATCCGTGGGGTCCCCTGCTCATTTTGTCGGACTGAGGTTAGAGTCGAGCTGAACCACCCTCATCCGGCCGTCGCCGTATCAGAAAGGTGCGCTCCGATGACCGAGCATCACTTGCCGTCCGAACTTGAGGTCCCCTCCGAGGCCCCCGACCGCAACCTCGCCCTTGAACTCGTCCGGGTCACCGAGGCCGCCGCGATGGCCGCGGGCCGCTGGGTCGGCCGCGGCGACAAGAACGGCGCCGACGGCGCGGCGGTACGGGCCATGCGGACCCTCGTCTCCACCGTCTCGATGAACGGCGTCGTCGTCATCGGAGAGGGCGAGAAGGACGAGGCCCCGATGCTCTTCAACGGAGAGCGCGTCGGGGACGGGACAGGTCCCGAGTGCGACATCGCCGTCGACCCGATCGACGGGACCACGCTCACCGCGAAGGGCATGACCAACGCGATCGCCGTGCTGGCCGCCGCCGACCGCGGCACCATGTTCGACCCGTCCGCGGTCTTCTACATGGACAAACTGGTCACCGGCCCCGAGGCCGCCGACTTCGTCGACATCAACGCCCCGGTGTCCGTGAACATCCGCCGCGTCGCCAAGGCCAAGCGCGTCACGCCCGAGGACGTCACGGTCGTCATCCTCGACCGGCCGCGCCACGACGGCATCATCAAGGAGATCCGGGAGACCGGCGCGCGCATCAAGCTCATCTCCGACGGCGATGTCGCCGGCGCGATCCTGGCGCTGCGCGAGGGCACGGGCATCGATCTGCTGCTCGGCATCGGCGGCACACCCGAGGGCATCATCTCGGCCTGTGCCGTGAAGTGCCTCGGCGGCACCATCCAGGGCAAGCTGTGGCCCAAGGACGACGCGGAGCGGGCCCGGGCCCTGGACGCGGGCCACGACCTGGACCGTGTCCTGCTCACCGACGACCTGGTCTCCGGCGACAACGTGTTCTTCGTGGCGACCGGCATCACGGACGGCGAGCTGCTGCGGGGAGTCCGCTACCGCCCCGAGACCGCGACGACCGACTCGATCGTGATGCGGTCGAAGTCCGGGACGGTCCGGCAGATCAGCTCGGAGCATCGGCTGGCGAAGTTGCGGGCGTACAGCGCGATCGACTTCGACCGGGCGAAGTAGCTCCGCCGGTTTTGCCGTTCGATGCGGGTCCCGTGTCGACCGCGGGTGCGTTGTGGCTGGTCGCGCAGTTCCCCGCGCCCCTTAAAAGGGGCGCCCCCTGGAGGGGCGCCCCGTCTACGCGCACGTCACCCGGCCGCGGCTATCGTGCCCGCGGGGCGGGTGGCCTTCTGGAGTTCTACGTCGTGGCGGCGGCGCCGGGCCAGGACCACGCGGCGCTCGGCGGCGGTGAGGCCTCCCCAGACTCCGTAGGGCTCGGGTTGCAGTAGCGCGTGCTCTCGGCATTCGATCATCACCGGACAGCGTGCGCAGACCCGCTTCGCCGCTTCCTCGCGGGACAGCCGGGCCGCGGTGGGTTCCTTCGAGGGTGCGAAGAACAGCCCGGCCTCGTCTCGGCGGCACACGGCCTCCGTGTGCCAGGGGGCGTCCTGGTCCCTCTCGCGCACCGGCTGGGGCGGAACGGCAGCGACCTGCAAGGACTGATGCGGCGGATGCAGCACGGTCTACTCCTGACGACGGCTTCGCGAGCGAGAGACGATGCAGCAAGGCCTACCCGCTGTGCGCGCGCCTATGCACTCAGTTCCCGAGCGCGGGAGATCCCGGCCGGCGCCGGAGCCTTGCCACCGGATCCCCGGCCTCCGCACGCCGGGAATTCGCGACCGTCAACATCTCAGCCGATGTCGCAGTCGGTACCTCGGTCAATACCTCAGGTGTTTGCGCAGCTTGGCGTTCACCCGGACGCCGACCCGGTCGAGGATGTCCTCGATCAGCTTGCCCCGCTTGGGTCTTGCCTCGATGGCGCCCAGGACGGCCAGTCCGTCCACATAGACGACGGGGGCGTCCGGTTCGCCCGAATCCAGCGTGTCCACCTCGAAGTTGCCGAGGACTCCGCCGCCGCTGCCGCGCAACGACACGTTCTCCGGGACGCGGATCTCGACGCTGCCGAACACCGAGACCGCCTTGATCACGACCTGCTGGTGCTCGAATATCGCCTCGCTGAGGTCTATCTCCACGCTGCCGAAGATCGCGTACACGTGCGTGCGGCGGCCGACGCGCCAGCGGCCCTTGCGCACGGCCGCGCTGAACACCGCCACCACGTTCTCGTCGGCGACCGAGGGGACCGCGCCCGGGGCGGGGCGGCGGGGAGCCGGTGCGAAGCCGCCCGCCGAGCCGGTCCCATGGGCCGCCGGCAGGTCCCGTACCAGCGGTTCCAGCTCTCCCACGGTCTTCGCGCGGAAGACGTCCTCGACCCGCTCCGAGTGCTCCTCCGCGGTGAGGCGGCCCTCGGCGAGAGCCTCCCGCAAGATGTCCGCGGTGCGGTCGCGGTCCGCGTCGGAGGCCCGGAGGTCGGTGTGCTTCCGAAGGTCGGGCTCGGTGTGCTTCTGAAGGTCCACGACAGCAGCGTACCCAAACGCGATAGATCGCGACTAGAGGGCGTGCGCGGCGAACGTGAACGGCGAACTGAGCCTTACCTCACAAGCACTGAGCCTTACCTCACAAGCTCGGTGTCCGAGGCAGGTTCTACGCTGGTGGACGCCGCCAACGGAGGCCGGCCGCTGTCTGTCGATGAAGGATTTGGCGAGATGCCGCATAATTCCACCCCGCCCAACACGGCGTTCGCGTACACCGACCTGCTCCCCCAGGGAGAGGACACCACGCCGTACCGGCTGGTGACCTCCGAGGGTGTCTCCACCTTCGAGGCCGACGGGCGCACGTTCCTCAAGGTGGAGCCGGGGGCGCTGCGCGAGCTCGCCGCCGAGGCGATCCACGACATCCAGCACTACCTGCGGCCCGCGCACCTCGCGCAGCTGCGCCGCATCATCGACGACCCCGAGGCGTCGGGCAACGACAAGTTCGTCGCGTTGGACCTCCTGAAGAACGCGAACATCGCGGCCGCCGGCGTGCTGCCCATGTGCCAGGACACCGGCACGGCGATCGTGATGGGCAAGCGCGGCCAGAACGTGCTGACGGACGGCGGCGACGAGGCGGCCCTGTCCCACGGCATCTACGACGCGTACCTGAACCTGAACCTGCGGTACTCGCAGATGGCTCCGCTCACCATGTGGGAGGAGAAGAACACCGGTTCGAACCTCCCGGCCCAGATCGAGCTGTACGCGACCGACGGCGGCGCCTACAAGTTCCTCTTCATGGCCAAGGGCGGCGGCTCGGCCAACAAGTCGTTCCTCTACCAGGAGACGAAGGCCGTCCTGAACGAGTCCTCCATGATGAAGTTCCTGGAGGAGAAGATCCGCTCGCTCGGCACGGCCGCCTGCCCGCCGTACCACCTCGCGATCGTGGTCGGCGGCACGAGCGCGGAGTACGCGCTGAAGACCGCGAAGTACGCGTCCGCGCACTACCTGGACGAGATTCCGGCCGAGGGTTCCGCGCTCGGGCACGGCTTCCGGGACAAGGACCTGGAGGAGAAGGTCTTCGAGCTGACGCAGCGGATCGGGATCGGCGCGCAGTTCGGCGGCAAGTACTTCTGCCACGACGTGCGGGTGGTGCGCCTGCCCCGGCACGGCGCGTCCTGCCCGGTCGCCATCGCGGTGTCGTGCTCCGCGGACCGCCAGGCCGTCGCGAAGATCACCGCGGAGGGCGTCTTCCTGGAGCAGCTGGAGACGGACCCGGCGCGGTTCCTGCCGGAGACCACGGACGAGCAGCTGGACGAGGCCCGTGACGTCGTGCGCATCGACCTGAACCGGCCGATGGACGACATCCTGGCCGAGCTGACGAAGCACCCGGTGAAGACCCGGCTCTCGCTCTCCGGCCCGCTGGTCGTGGCGCGCGACATCGCGCACGCCAAGATCAAGGAGCGGTTGGACGCGGGCGAGGAGATGCCGCAGTACCTGAAGGACCACCCGGTCTACTACGCGGGCCCCGCGAAGACCCCCGAGGGGTACGCGTCCGGGTCCTTCGGGCCGACCACGGCCGGGCGCATGGACTCCTACGTGGAGCAGTTCCAGGCGGCGGGCGGGTCGCGGGTGATGCTCGCCAAGGGGAATCGGTCGCAGCAGGTCACCGACGCGTGCGGGGCACACGGGGGGTTCTACCTGGGCTCCATCGGCGGCCCGGCCGCGCGTCTGGCCCAGGACTGCATCAAGAAGGTCGAGGTCGTCGAGTACGAGGAGCTCGGTATGGAGGCGGTCTGGAGGATCGAGGTCGAGGACTTCCCGGCGTTCGTGGTGGTCGACGACAAGGGAAACGACTTCTTCAAGGACCCGGCGCCGGCGCCTACGTTCACGACGATTCCGGTGCGGGGGCCGGGGCTGGGCTAGGGGTTTTCGCCCCCGCCGCCCCTACCCTTCCCGTCACTACTGGGGGCTGCGCCCCCAGACCCCCACTATCGCCCCGAACGCCCTTCTCCTCCAACG
>NZ_LIPP01000367.1 GCF_001418335.1 Streptomyces aurantiacus
CACCCCGCCGGCCAACAAGCTCCTCGCGCCGGGCGCGGGCATGGTCGACCGCGTACGCGACCTGCTCACCGGCCGCGGCCAGAACGCCTGAGAGCACCGAGACGCCCGACGACTGCCGACTGCCGACTGGCAGCCGTCAGCTGGGCAACTGGGCAACTGGGCCATGGAAGGGGCCGCGGTTCCGACCGCGGCCCCTTCCCTTGTCCGGCGGAGATTCCCTCGGAACGGTCCGCCGTGGTCGGAAGAGGGCTCACGAGACGAGCGCCTTCCGGGAGATGGCTGGTATTACTGGTGCATGCAGGAAGAGACCGCGCGGTCCGCGATCGACACGTTCGTCTCCGCGTTCAACGCCTCGGACGACAGCTATGTGACAGCCCTCCTCTCCGAGGCCCTGACCTCGGACGTGGTCTTCTGGGGGCCGTTGGGCCGCAGCGAAGGGATCGAGGCGGTCGAGCGGTTCGTGCTGGACATCCGGCGCCACCCGGCGGGGACCGGCACGATGGTGCGCTGCTCGGCGGTGGACATGCCCGACGAGTGGGCCCGGTACCAGTGGGTCTTCACCACACCGGACGGAGGCCCCCGCCTGGCGGGAACGGACGTCGTCCACCTGCGGCGAAGCCTCATCGACCAGGTCATCGTCTTCGCGGGGGAGATCGAGCCGTCCGCCTCCTGAGCCATCCTTCTCTCCCCTGGCCGCCGCTCAACCGGCCACAGTCTGCGCGCAGTTACTGCCCGGCCTGCCGCACCGACCTCGAACACGCCATGGTCACGGCCATGGAGCCGGCGGACCCCGGTGAGGTGATCAGGAGGGCCACTCGCCGGTCATCTCGACGTAGTTCTCGCCACGGACCTTCTTGCCGTTGTACGTACCGGTGAAAGCCGACGCGGCCTCTAGATAGCCGCTCCCGTCCGGAGTTTCGATCTCCTGGTCCGGATTTCCGGTGACCCGTACGTCGAGCTCTGAGCGCAGCGCGGGAATGCTGACGCGCCAACGGGTGGGGTACGTCTGATGGGTGGCCGGACTGGTCCACCGCCGGGAGGCGCTCTGTGCGAGCGGTTCGACGTCGACCACGTCGTAGGAGCCGTCAGGATGGAGGACCGTCGCCCAGCTGTCCTTGGTCCTGCTGCCGACCGTGTCCCAGATGGCGACCTTGTCACCGTTGGGCATGTTGAGGTTCATCCACGTCCACCGGGTCAGAGACAGCGGCATCTCACCCCACTGCCTGTCCAGCCAGGAGGTGCCCCTGACCCTGTGCTTCTTGCCGTCGACGACAAGCGTTCCGGACGTCCGCATCTCCGGGAGCGCGAACTCGTAATTGGGCACGCCGTCGACGAGGTTGAAAACGCCGGTGGACGCGTAGTTCATGGCCGGACCGGTGGGTGTCATCTCGACGTCGAGACCTCCCCACGGCGTCTCGACCTGCACCGACTGACGGGCGGAGTCACCCGTCCAGCTCAGCCCCGGGGCCTTGATGTCGAGCTTGCCCTCACTCCACCGATAGTCCTCCGGCTCGACCATCGCGTCGTAGTCCTTGTACCACCCGGTCGTCTTGTTGATCACCGAGAACGTCCAACGGTACGCGTTCTCGGTCCTGTTCGGGATGATGCGTGTGTGGACCTGAAGACCGAACTCCTGGCCGTTCGCCTTCACCGAGCTGGTGATGTAGACGGAGTCGAACCAGGTCTCCTCCGGCCCGGCGGCGTGCCGGCCCAGGTCAGCCACGGGATCGACCACGGCCGGGATTCCTGACGTGGCGGAACGGGCGGTCGGCAGTGCGGACGGGCCGGTCGCCTGGGCCGAAGAGCCGGCGAACGTACTGAACCCCAGAGCCACTGCCGCGGTGACCAGGGCCTTCGCTCGGCGCTTGGTCCGGATTGCGGTCATGTGGGTTCCTCCTCGCATCGGGCCGGCCGGGATCATCCCGGTCGGCCTTTAGTTCGTAATACCTACAACCCTCATGTTGATTGGTAATACAAACAATGTCAAGGACGACGGAGGTGGCCGCCGGCGCGCACGTCGTCAGCAGGACGTGAAGTCACCCCGCCCCGGCGGCACGGAGAACATCTCCGTCTCGACGCCTTCGCAGGACGGAAAGAGTGGATATCAGGTCGTCGTACGGCGTCGCTGTGCGGCCTTGCGGCTCATCATCCGCGCCTTGCGTACGGTCACGATGACGCCGGCCAGCAGCGTGCCCCCGTACAGCCACCCCGCGTGCATGGCGAGCGCGGTGACGAGCCCCATCACCCGGCCGCCGAAGCCGCCGCCGCTGTCGGCGATGGGCAGCAGGCCGACGGCGAAGGCGATCGGTACGGCGACGACGGCGGTGACGAGGTCGGCCCGCCGCACCCACACCGCGGTCAGGACGCAGACCGGCAGGAACAGCACCCCGTAGACGACGAGGGACGCCCCGAACAGCAGCTGGATCAGACAGGCCAGCGCGAACATCGACGCGGTGCAGAACAGCCCACTGCCCCGACCGGTGAGCCGGGGATTGGGGAACCTGCGTACCGCCTGGACGAGCGGTGAGACGGGCGGTGCGGTCCGCGGGACACCGGCCCCGGCCTGCCGGGCCGTACGGGCACCGCCCCGCCCGGCCTGTGGGGGAAGGGGCGTGCCGCGTCGTGACGGCTGTGACTGGGGAGGACGCGTCCTGTGTTGCTCCACTGGTCCAACTTAGGTCGGGTTATGTGCGCAATGGGCACCGAGACACGCGCTTTGGCCGACCTTGGCCAAGCGTTCGATACGTCGCCGGTGCGAGGTGCCGCACGCCGTAGACTGGTGGATCGGCCCGCGCATCACGAAGTAGGCACCTCGAAGTACGCACCTCGGAGTCGCTCACGAAGTGAAGGACGCGGGCCCGTCCGAGCCCGGTCCTCGTGGCCCAGCCAGTCCCCGCCCCACCACCTCACGTACGGGAAGTCGCAACGTGTCGCTCACGATCGGAATCGTCGGTCTGCCGAATGTCGGCAAGTCGACCCTTTTCAACGCCCTGACCAAGAACGACGTGCTGGCGGCCAACTACCCGTTCGCCACGATCGAGCCGAACGTGGGCGTGGTAGGCGTCCCCGACGTCCGGCTCGCCAAGCTGGCAGAGGTCTTCGGCTCGCAGAAGATCCTGCCCGCCACCGTGGACTTCGTCGACATCGCGGGCATCGTGCGCGGCGCGAGCGAGGGCGAGGGCCTCGGTAACAAGTTCCTCGCGAACATCCGTGAGTCGGACGCGATCTGCCAGGTCATCCGTGCCTTCAAGGACGAGAACGTCGTGCACGTGGACGGCAAGGTCTCGCCGAAGGACGACATCGAGACGATCAACACCGAGCTGATCCTCGCGGACCTGCAGACGATCGAGAAGGTGCTGCCGCGCCTGCAGAGGGAATCGCGGATCAAGAAGGACGTCACGGTGAAGGTGGCCGCGATCGAGGCGGCGAAGGAGATCCTGGACGCGGGGCAGACGCTGTTCGCCGCGGGCATCGAGCAGGGCTCCGAGCAGGAGGCCCTCCTCCACGACCTGCACCTGCTCACGGTCAAGCCGTTCCTGTACGTCTTCAACGTGGACGAGGACGAACTGGTCGACGACGCCTTCAAGGCCGAGCAGAGCGCCCTGGTCGCCCCCGCCGAGGCGATCTTCCTCAACGCCAAGCTGGAGTCGGACCTCGCCGAGCTCGACGACGAGGAGGCGTTGGAGCTCCTCCAGTCCGTCGGAGTCGAGGAGCCCGGCCTCGCCACGCTCGCGCACGTCGGCTTCAACACGCTCGGCCTGCAGACGTACCTCACGGCAGGCCCGAAGGAATCCCGCGCCTGGACGATCAAGAAGGGCGCCACCGCCCCCGAGGCCGCCGGTGTCATCCACACCGACTTCCAGAAGGGCTTCATCAAGGCGGAGGTCATCTCCTTCGAGGACCTCATGGAAACGGGCTCGGTCGCCGAGGCCCGCGCCAAGGGCAAGGCCCGCATGGAGGGCAAGGACTATGTGATGCGGGACGGGGATGTGGTGGAGTTCCGCTTCAACGTGTAGCGGTTGACATATGGCCACGCCGGGACCCCAGGGCGGCCCAAGCTCAGACGTCCTTGATCTGTACGCGGTCGCCGCAGAGTTTCGACCAGTCGTCGCGGTCGGAGGTCAGTACCAGGACGGGGCCCGGGGCGCGGAGTGCCATCGCGGCGACGAGAGCGTCGATGGCGTACGTGTGGCCGTGCAGGCCACCGGCGTCGCTCAGCAGCTGCACTGCGGTGAGGCTGTCCGCCCCACCGGGATCGAGGCCGCTCGGCGTGTGGGGGTGCCTGTCCTCGTGTCGGCCCTGACGGTGACCATCTGGCGGTCGTTGCGCAGGAGCAGCGACAACGCCTGGGAGTCCAGAACCAGGGACCTGGCTGCGGGCTCCTTCATGTGGCGCTGTCGTTCGACGCGTACGGCGCCGCCGCGTCACCGAACAATTCGCTCTGCGCGGCCTGGACCTCGGCCTCGCTCAGTGGCTCGTGCTCGGCTTCGTATGCGGCCACGATCTCGGCGAGGCCGTCCATCGCCAGCTGATGCCGGACCGCCGCGGTCACGTACGCGGACACGCCGCGCTTGCCGATGCGCGTTCGCAGAGCGCCGAGGAGGTCGTCAGCCGTCGGCGAGACGCTGAATGGTGGCGCTCAGCCACGCCTGGAGATCGGCGGGGTCGCCCAGTTCGGAGCGCAGGACCCGGCGGCGGGTCGAGACGCCGAGTACGAAGGCGTCGATCGCCGCGGCTCGGCTGCGGGCGTCCGCGTCGTCCAGGCCGCTGTCGCGCAGGTAGCGGTGCAGCGGCTCCAGCGAGTTCGTGTCCAGGAAGGCGGCCAGCGCCTCCGCCGCCTCCGGGCGTTCGCCGGACGCGCGTTGCAGCACGAGCAGCGGATCCTCCCCCGGCGCACCGAACCAGCGCTGGACGATGCTCGCCGCGAGGCGCGCGCCCAGCGTGGAACGGTCGCCGTCGAAGGAGTCGGAAACCGGGATCTCCACCCGGGTCGCCGCCAGGAAAAGGCCGTCCTTGCCGCCGAAATAGCGCGTGATGAGGTTGGGCGACACGCCGGCCGCGTCGGCCACGCCCTTGACCGTGATCGCCCCGTACCCGTGCTGGGCGAACTGGCGTCGCGCGTGCTCCAGGATCCGTTGCCTGGTGGCGGCCGCATTTCGCAGAGTCATGTGTACGAGCATACACATTATGTGTACGCTGATACACATGGACCACGAGATACGGGAACGGCTCCGGCGGACGCGGCGTGTCACGACCCCGTGGAGTGACGACGAGACGCGCGGCTTCAGCGGCACCCGCCTCGACACACTGCTCGAACACTGGGCGAACGGGTACGACTGGGGCGTGCACGAGCGCCGCATCGGCGAGCTCCCCTGGGTGACGGTGCGGGCAGGCGACACCGACCTGCGGGTGATCCACCAGCGGTCCGCGGATTCGGGCGCCCCGGTTGTCGTGCTGCTGCACGGCTGGCCGGACTCGGTGCTGCGGTTCGAGCGCGTCCTGCCGCTGCTCGCGGACCTGCACGTGGTGGTTCCCGCACTGCCGGGCTTCCCCTTCGCGGCCCCGCTCACCACGTCCGGTATGTCGGTCAACCGGATCGCCGGGATCGTCGCGGACGCCCTCGACGAGCTCGGCTACTCGCGGTACACGGTGTCCGGCGGCGACGTGGGCGGCACCGTCGCGGAACTCCTCGCGGCCGACCACCCGGACCGGGTGGCTTCCCTGCACCTGACGAACATCGCGCCGCAGCACGCGTTCACGGCGGACCCGGCGAAGCTCGCGCCCGACGCGGCGGCCTATCTCGGCCGGGCGGCGCGGTGGTTCCGGACCGAGGGCGGCTACATCGCGGAACAGTCGACGCGTCCGAACACGCTCGCCGTCGCTCTCGGCGACTCACCCGCGGGCCTCGCGGCGTGGATCGTCGAGAAACTGGAGTCCTGGTCCGACGACTCGGCTTTCACCGCCGACGAGCTACTCACCTGGGTCAGCGCCTACTGGGTCACCGGCACGATCGGCACCTCTTTCGCGACCTATGCCGAACCGGCCGTCCTCCCCGACCGGATCGACACGCCGACCGTGCTCTCCGTGTTCCCACGCGACACCAAGCCGGAGCCGCGCAGCTACGCCGAGGCGTTCCTGAACATCCGCGCGTACGTCGAACACCGGGCCGGCGGCCACTTCGCAGCCTGGGAACAGCCCGGACCGTACGCCGCAGACGTACGCCGTGCGGTCGAGCTGGGCGGCGGCTGACACGGAGCTGCTGACACGGAGCCTGCGCTAGTTGAACTTCGCCGCACGCATCGCCGCGCCCACGATTCCCGCGTTGTTCTGCAGTTGGGCCGGCACGATCTCCGCCTTGATGCCCTCGATCAGCGGCAGGAACTTCTGGGCCTTGCGGCTGACGCCGCCGCCGATGATGAAGAGCTCGGGCGAGAAGAGCATCTCCACATGGGCGAGGTACTTCTGGACGCGGTGGGCCCAGTGCTCCCAGGAGAGGTCGTGGTCCTCCTTGGCCTTCGTGGAGGCGTGCGTCTCCGCGTCGTGGCCGTTCAGCTCCAGGTGGCCCAGCTCCGTGTTCGGAACGAGGACGCCGTCCACGAAGAGGGCGCTGCCGATCCCCGTACCGAAGGTGAGGAGGAAGACCGTGCCCCGGCGGCCCTGGCCCGCGCCGAACTGCATCTCGGCGACGCCCGCCGCGTCCGCGTCGTTCAGTACCGTCACCGGCAGGCCGCCCAGCCGCTCGCCGAGCAGGGCGCGCGCGTCGGTGTCGATCCAGGCCTTGTCCACGTTGGCCGCGGTGCGGATGGTGGAGCCGCCGGTGACCACGCCCGGGAAGGTGATCCCGACCGGGCCCGTCCAGCCGAAGTGGCCGACGACTTCCTTCACACCGTCCGCCACCGCGTCGGGGGTCGCCGGGTGCGGCGTGAGCACCTTGTAGCGCTCCTCCGCCAGGTCGCCCTTGTCCAAATCCACGGGAGCGCCCTTGATCCCTGAACCGCCGATGTCCACGCCGAAGATCTGCATGGCTCTACGTTACGTCGTACGACGGACAGTCACTCGCCCGAGGGGGTGGTTCCCGTGCGGTCCGCCACCAGGGCCGCCGCCTCCGCGCGCAGGTCGCGGCGCAACTCCTTGGGCAGGGAGAACGTGATGGACTCCTCGGCCGCCTTGACCAGCTCGACGTCCTCGTAGCCACGGGTGGAGAGGTACTCCAGGACCTGTTCGACGAGGATCTCCGGCACCGAGGCCCCGGAGGTGACGCCCACCGTCGAGACACCCTCCAGCCAGCTTTCGTCGATCTCGTCGGCGAAGTCCACGAGGTACGCCTCCCGCGCGCCCGCGAGCTTGGCGACCTCGACGAGCCGTACGGAGTTGGAGGAGTTGCGCGAGCCGACCACGATGACGAGCTCGGCCTGCTCGCCCATCTGCTTCACCGCGAGCTGCCGGTTCTGCGTGGCGTAGCAGATGTCGTCGCTCGGCGGGGAGATGAGCTGCGGGAACTTCTCCTTGAGGGCGTCCACCGTCTCCATGGTCTCGTCGACCGACAGCGTGGTCTGGGAGAGCCAGACGACCTTGGACGGGTCGCGGACCTCGACCTTGGCGACGTCACCGGGGCCGTCGACCAGCGTGATGTGGTCGGGCGCCTCACCCGCCGTACCGATGACCTCCTCGTGGCCCTCGTGGCCGATGAGGAGGATGTCGAAGTCGTCGTCCGCGAACCGGACGGCTTCCTTGTGGACCTTGGTGACCAGCGGGCACGTCGCGTCGATGGTGGCGAGCCTGCCGGCCGCGGCCTCGTCGTGGACGACCGGGGCCACGCCGTGCGCCGAGAACATGACGATGGACCCCTCGGGGACCTCCGCCGTCCGCTCGACGAAGATGGCGCCCTTCTTCTCCAGGGTGCGCACGACGTACTTGTTGTGGACGATCTCGTGGCGGACATAGATCGGGGCCCCGTACTGCTCCAGGGCTTTCTCGACGGCGATCACGGCACGGTCGACACCCGCGCAGTAGCCACGGGGGGCGGCGAGCAGGACACGGCGGCCAGTCGAAACAGTCATGCGTCCCATCGTAAGGCCGCGCCCGGCGGGTCAAAGATCACCTCTTTGGGGAGACTGGGCGGAAGCCGGGGAGACGAGGGGCTTTGAGGGGGGCGGGCACGGCACGACTCTCGGGAGGCACGGATGTCCCACACGGAGCCAACGGAACCATCGACCCGCACGGGCGACGACGGGCAGGCGCTGCGGCGCAGTCTCGGCTTCCGCGACCTGGTCGTCTACGGGCTGCTGTTCATCGCCCCCATGGCGCCGGTCGGTGTCTACGGGACCCTCGACGCCAGGTCGCACGGGGCGGTCGCGCTGGTCTACGTCGTCGCCACGGTCGCGATGGCGTTCACCGCTTTCAGCTACGCGCAGATGGTGCGGGTGGTCCCCCAGGCGGGTTCGGTGTTCGCCTACGCGCGCGTGGGGCTCGGAAAGGAGGCGGGGTTCGTCGCCGGGTGGATGGCGATGCTGGACTACCTCCTCATCCCGGCAGTCGCGTACCTCTTCTCCGGGATCGCGATGAACTCCCTGGTCCCCGAGGTCTCGCGGTGAGTGTGGACGGCGATCGCGGTCGTCGTCACGACGCTGCTGAACCTGTGGGGCGTACGGGCCGCGGCCCG
>NZ_LIPP01000368.1 GCF_001418335.1 Streptomyces aurantiacus
TCCGGGGAGGGGCCGGAGCCGTCCCAGTCCGGACGCGGGCGGGGCACCTCGCTGACGCCGGGCCGGTCCATGACGTCCTGCGGCGACACCGGCGCGAACACGACCGGCAGTTCCACCAGATGCCGTGAGGAGATCGACGCGGTCCACTTCAGGTCGTCCTCGGGCACGGCGAGCTGGACGTCGGGCAGCCGCTTGAGGAGCGCGTCGACACCGACGTCGGCGATGGCGCGGCCGATCTCCTGGCCGGGGCACTCGTGCGGGCCGCCGCCGAAGGCGAGGTGCGAGCGGTTGCCCTTCATGTTCGCCTTGAGGTCGGGGCGCACCTGCGGATCGACGTTGCCCGGCGCGATCCCGAGGAGCAGCCCGTCGCCCTTGCGGATGCGCTGACCGCCCAGCTCCGTGTCCTGCTTGGCGAAGTAGCCGAGGACGGAGCTGAACGGCGGCTCGTCCCACAGGGACTGCTCCACCGCCTGGGGCACCGTCATCTGGCCGCCGTTGAGCTGGGCGCGGAAGCCCGGGTCGGTGAAGACGACCCGCAGCACGTTGGCGAGGAGGTTCGCCGTGGCCTCGTACGCGGCGAGCAGGACGAGCCGCAGGTGCTGGCCCACCTCCTCGTCGGTGAGTCCGGCCGGGTGGTTGATGAGGTGGCTGGTGAAGTCCTCGGCGAGCGCGGCCCGGCGGCGGACGGTGAGCCGCATCAGCACGCTCATGACGTACTCGTTGCTGGCGATCGCGGTCTCGGTGCCCTTGAGCAGGTCACGGGCCGACTGCACCAGACGGTCGTCGTACTCCTCGGGCATGCCGAGGATTTCGCACAGCACGGCCATCGGCAGATGTTCCGCGAACTGGGAGACCAGGTCGGCGGTGCCCCGCAGGCTGAACTGGTTGACCAGTTCCTGGGTCCAGTGGCCGATGTGGCGGCGCAGGTCACGGGAGTTGATGGTCGACATGGCACCCATGACCGCGGCGCGCAGCCGCTGGTGCTCGTCGCCCTCGGCCATGGAGCAGATGGGCTGCCAGGCGATGTGCGGCATGAGCGGGTGGTCGGCGCCGGCCGTGCCGTCCAGGAGCGCGGTCCAGATGCGGCTGTCGCGGGTGTAGACGGAGGGGTTGCTGACCATGTGGAGGTTCTCGCCGTGCCCGAGCACCATCCAGAAGGGCACGTCGTTGTGGAGCAGCACCGGCGCGACGGCGCCGTGTTCGGCACGGAGCTTCTCGTACAGGGCCGCCAGATCCTGCGCCTCGGGTCCGTACAGACGGCGCAGTCCACCGGGACCCGTGCCGTGGGCGGGGCAGCTCGGCGGTGGCCCGGACGTGAGATCGTCCGTGCCGGTCAGAGAGTGGGGTTCAGGCGTCACGATGATCGCTTTCGGGCTGAGTTGATCCGGTGTATGGAAAGTCGGGCCGATATATCGAATGGCCAGGCAGTGCTTTGCGGGGCCGCGCCCCCGAAGGGGCGCGGGGAACTGCGCGCCCAGCCCCCACGAACCCGCAGGTCATCCCCGCGCCCCCAGCGGAGCGCGCACGCGGAGCGCGCACGCGGAGCGCTTACGTAGAGGCCATCGCGATCGAGTGAAGAAACCGCATCAGCGTCATCAGCACATCCCGGCTGGAGGCCCGCCGCCGCGCGTCGCACTTCACCATCGGGATCTCCTCGGACAGGTCGAGCGCCGCCCGCAGGTCGTCCATGGGGTAACGGGGCGCGTCCGGGAAGTCGTTGACGGCGACGACGAACGGCACGCCGCGTTCCTCCAGGCGTCCGATGACGTCGAAGCTGACCTCCAGGCGCCGGGTGTCGACCAGGACGACCGCGCCCAGGGCGCCCTCGAACAGGCCGTTCCACAGGAACCAGAAGCGCTCCTGGCCGGGGGTGCCGAACAGGTACAGCACCAGTTGCTCGGTGATGCTGATGCGGCCGAAGTCCATCGCGACGGTGGTGGCCGTCTTCGTCTCGGAGCCGTAGTTGTCGTCGACTCCGATGCCGGCCTGCGTCATGGTCTCTTCGGTGGTCAGCGGCCGGATCTCGCTGACGGAACCCACCATCGTCGTCTTGCCGACCCCGAAACCGCCCACGATCACGATCTTCACCGCGGCGGTCGCCGTGTGCGGGAGGTGGTCCTCCGCGCGCGGTCCCGGAATGGTGTCAGAGCTTTTGAAGTCCATGCATCACCGCTTCGAGGAGGGAACGGTCGGGCAGCTCCGAGCGGACGATCGGAACGCGCGCCTGTACCAGTTCAGCCGTCAGCAGCTCGGTCAGCAGTACGGTCACCACGCTGAACGGCAGATTGAGATAGGCCGAGACTTCGGCCACGGACATGGGGGCCTGGCAGAGCCGGAGCAGCGCCGACTGCTCCGGCTGGGCGGAGGGCGGGGCATCGGCGCACGCCACGATTAAGGTCACCAGGTCGAGTTCGGCACGGTCGGCGCCGTCGGCCTGGCCGGTGACGACGTACAGCCGTTCCAGGTCGCGGGTCCGGCCCTGGCCGCCCTCCCCCTCCGCCGCCGGCGGCGGCGCGGGTTTCTCCTGAGGCGGCGCTTTGGGGAAGCGCCGGCGTCGTTGGGGAGGACTCATACGACCTGCCCGTTCCGCCGGGGCGGACTCGTGAGGTGGGCGCCGATCCGGACGACGAGGTCACGCATACGGGCACTCATGAGTCCGGCGTCGACGTGGGCCTCCGCAAGGACCGCGAGATAGGCGTTGGGGCCCGCGGCCATCATGTAGAAGTAGCCGCCCTCCATCTCGATGATCACCATGCGCATCTTGCCGTCGGTCTCGGGGATCTCGGTGGCGACGGCCCCGGCGAGGCTCTGGAGTCCGGCGCAGGCGGCGGCGATGCGGTCGGCGGCGTCGGGGTCGCCGCCGTACCGGGCGATGCGCAGACCGTCGGCGGAGAGCACGACGACCTGCCGCGTCCCGTACACCCCGTCGGACAGTTCCTTGAGCATCCAGTCGAAGTTGGCGCGCTGCTGGATCACGTGAGGTCCCCCTCGTCGTCGGCCTCCGTGCGGGCCGGACTGTTCGTCGCGTCGGGCGTCTGCTGCTGGTCGTCGCCGCCCTTGAGGCCGGCCATGAACGCCTCGACCCACAGCCCGGGTTCCTTCTCTTCCTTCGGCTTCTTGGGCACCTGCGTGGACGACCGGGTCCAGTCGATGACGGGACGTCCCTCCTTGCGCGCGGCCTCGGCCTCCGCCGCGGCGGCCCGGGCTTCACGCACCCGCTGGCTGTAGGGGACGCTGACCCGGCTGCGGCGCTGCGGCAGGCCGTTGGCGGTCCACTCGGTGACCTCGGGGACGTCGTCGTCCTCCATGCCGTCCGGCACGCGGGGGCGGGGCCCCGTGGTGGGGCGGCGCTTCTTCTCCGCGCGCTTGGGGCCCTCGACCCCGCCGAAGTCGACCTTGGGCACGGCGGCGGCGCCGATGCCGTGGGCGAGACCGGTGGCGGGATCCTCGGTGAGCAGCCTGCGCGGTACGACGAGGACGGCGCGCACGCCGCCGTAGGCGGACTGCCGCAGGGAGACCTGCATGTCGTACGTGTCCATGAGGCGGCCCACGACGGCGAGGCCGAGCCGCGGGTCCTCACCGAGCTGGTTGAGGTCGGGTCCCTCGGCGGCCCGCGCGAGCATCGCCTCTGCCCGGAGGCGGGCCTCCTCGCTGAGGCTGACGCCGGCGTCCTCGATCTCGATGGCGACGCCGGTCTGCACCTCGACGGCGGTGACGTGGACCTTGGTGTGCGGCGGCGAGTAGCGCGTGGCGTTGTCGAGGAGTTCGGCGGCGGCGTGGATGACCGGCTCGACGTGGATGCCGCTGACGGCGACCTTGGCGATGGAGTGCAGCTCGATGCGCCGGTACTCCAGGATGCGCGACATGGCGCCGCGCAGCGCGCTGTACAGCGGGACCGGTACGGGCCACTGGCGGCCGGGGCGGCCGCCGCCGAGCACGGCGATGGAGTCGGCGAGGCGGCCGATCAGCGCGGTGCCGTGGTCGATGCGGAGCAGGTCGTCGAAGACCTCGGGGTTGCGTCCGTGGTCCTCCTCCATCTCGCGGAGTTCCGTGTTCTGCTGGTGGACGATCGCCTGGACGCGGCGGGCGATGTTGACGAACGAGCGCTGCGCGGCCTCGCGCTGCAGTTCCTCGTGGTCGATGATCCGCAGCACTTCGAGCAGGAGCGCCCGCTGGGAGCGGGGGATGTTGCGCTGGGCGGGGTCGTTGTCGACGAGCAGCCGGACCGCTTCCTTGGGCCCCCGGCCGCCGCGCATCCCCTTGACGAGGGTCGGCAGCAGATTCTCGCGGAGGTGGTCCATCTCGGCGTCGTGCAGGGAGACGCGCCGTTCCAGGACTTCCGTGCGGCGGGCGGCTTCGGCTCGCACCGCGCGGATGACACGGCCGCGGCGGACCGCTTCCGCCGCCGTCGCGATCACCAGCAGGGTGGCGACGGCACCGCACCAGCCGACGGCCGCCCGAGCCGGCTGCGACACGACGGCGACGGCGGCACCGGTCACCGCGGCCATCACTATGGCCGGCAACAACAACGCGCGCGCGTAGGGAACTTCACGGCCACCGGGAGGCAATTGAACACTCACCATGTATGCCCTCTGAGACAGGTCGACTGGAGGTCGGGGGGAGGTAACTGGATCTTCAGTACCATGGGGAACAAACGCACGAATACATATCAACTCGGTGCGCTGCGGGCGAGCTTAGTCCGACCGGATCATCGCTGTGTCATATTCGGCGAGCACCTGAAATCACTCCTGTGACAGGAGTAATCTCTGCCTCATTTGCACGCCCCGCATCCATTCGAACACCATGTGTGACGACGTACGGGCGTGCGAAAACCCCTCATCAGAAGGGGTGAGGCCGAGAGCGAATCCGCTCTCGGCCCGAAACCACTTGTGGCGGGCGCATCATCCGCCCGGGTGACTCACCCCACCGACGAGTAGGCCACCACTCCACGCAGCAGCTGATCGACAGCCTTGCGGGCGTTCTTCGCCACCGTCGAACTCGCGGCGGACGTCGGCGCCGCCGCCGAGATCTGCCCGAGCACGTCGATGACCTGCTTGCACCAGCGTACGAAGTCACCGGCGGGCATCTCCGCCTCGCGCAGCACCTCGTCGAGGCCCTTGCCCGACGCCCACTCGTGGGCCGCCCAGGCGAAGCCCAGGTCGGGCTCGCGCTGGCCCACGCCCTCGGTCTGGGTGATGCCGAAGTCCTCCTCCAGCGCGTCGAGCCGGCCCCAGATGCGGACCATCTCGCCCAGCGCGACCTTCGCCCTGCCGGACGGCAGCCTGGGCGCCATCGCGTCGTCGGCGGCCCTGGACTCGTACACCAACGCCGAGACGCACGCGGCCAGTTCGGCAGGGCCCAGGTCCTCCCACACTCCTTCGCGCAGGCATTCGCTGGAGAGCAGGTCCATCTCCCCGTACAACCGGGCGAGCCGCTTGCCGTGCTCGGTGACCTCGCTGCCGCGCAGGTAGTCCATCTCGGTCAGCAGCGCGACGATACGGTCGAAGGTGCGGGCGATGGTGTTCGTCCGGCCCTCGATGCGCTGCTCCAACTGCGCGGTGTCGCGCCGCAGCCGGTGGTAGCGCTCGGCCCAGCGGGCGTGGTCCTCGCGGTCGCTGCACCCGTGGCAGGGGTGGGCCCTGATGTCGGTGCGCAGGCGGGCGATCTCGCGGTCGTCGGCCGCCTCCGCCCGCCTCTTGCGGTGCCGGTCGGGCACGATGTGCCCGGCCTTGGTGCGCAGCGCGGACGCCAGGTCACGGCGCGACTGCGGCGAGCGCGCGTTGAACGACTTCGGGATGCGCATCCGCTCCAGGGCCTCGACGGGCACCGGGAAGTCCATCGACGCGAGCCGCTTGACCTGCCGCTCGGAGGTGAGGACGAGCGGCCGGGGCCCGTCGTGGTGCTCGAAGCCCCGATGGCCGTTGGACCGCCCCGCGGGCAGTCCCGGGTCGAGGACCAGCGCGAGCCCCGCGAACTTGCCGGTCGGCACGTGGATGATGTCGCCCGGCTTGAGCTTCTCCAGCGCGACGGCCGCCTCGGCCCGCCGCTGGGACGCGCCCTGCTTGGCCAGCTCGGTCTCGCGGTCCTTGAGCTCGCGACGCAGTCGCGCGTACTCGTCGAAGTCCCCCAGATGGCAGGTCATCGACTCCTTGTAGCCCGCGAGGCCCTCCTCGTTGCGCTGCACCTGGCGGGAGATCCCGACGACCGACTTGTCGGCCTGGAACTGCGCGAAGGACGTCTCCAGAAGCTCGCGCGAACGGTGCCGCCCGAACTGCTCGACGAGGTTCACCGCCATGTTGTACGACGGCTTGAAGCTGGAGCGCAGCGGATACGTGCGCGTGCCGGCGAG
The DNA here is from genome assembly GCF_001418335.1 of Streptomyces aurantiacus. Lineage (GTDB taxonomy): Bacteria > Actinomycetota > Actinomycetes > Streptomycetales > Streptomycetaceae > Streptomyces > Streptomyces aurantiacus. The sequence goes on from NZ_LIPP01000368.1 coordinate 6,350, forward strand.
CCCCGCGAGGTGGTCGGGGTTCATACCGCGCTGCCACAGCACCACGGCGTGGCCCTCGACATCGATGCCACGACGGCCTGCCCGGCCCGTGAGCTGGGTGTACTCGCCGGGGGTGATGTCCGCGTGCTGCTCGCCGTTCCACTTGACGAGCTTTTCGAGGACCACCGAGCGGGCCGGCATGTTGATGCCGAGCGCAAGGGTCTCGGTGGCGAACACGGCCTTCACCAGGCCGCGTACGAACAGTTCCTCGACGACCTCCTTGAACGTCGGCAGCATGCCCGCGTGGTGGGCCGCGATGCCGCGCTCCAGGCCTTCCAGCCACTCGTAGTAGCCCAGGACGTGCAGGTCCTCGTCCGGGATGGACGCCGTGCGCTCCTCGACGAGGGCCCGGACCCTGTCCCGTGCCGCCTCGTCGTTCAGCCGCAGTCCCGCGTACATGCACTGCTGGACGGCGGCCTCGCAGGCGGCGCGGCTGAAGATGAACGTGATGGCCGGCAGCAGCCCCTCGGAGTCGAGCCGCTCGATGACCTCGGGCCGGCCCGGCGTCCACACCCGGGACCGCTGTCGCCGCTCGCGCTCCCGGTCGGCGTCGCGCATGGCGCGGCCCCGCTTGCGGTCCTGGTACGACGGACGGCTCGCCTCCATGCGCGCCAGGCGCGTGAGGTCGGGGTTGACGGCCTTCTTGGAGCCCTCGCCCTCCTCGAAGAGGTCGTACGTCCGGCGTCCGGCGAGCACGTGCTGGAACAGCGGTACGGGCCGGTGCTCGGAGACGATCACCGAGGTGTCGCCGCGCACGGTGTCGAGCCAGTCCCCGAACTCCTCCGCGTTCGACACGGTCGCCGACAGCGACACCAGCGTGACCGACTCGGGGAGGTGGATGATCACTTCCTCCCACACGGCGCCGCGGAAACGGTCGGAGAGGTAGTGCACCTCGTCCATCACGACGTACCCGAGACCGAGGAGGGTCCGCGAGCCCGCGTACAGCATGTTGCGCAGCACCTCGGTGGTCATCACGACCACCGGCGCTTCGCTGTTGACGCTGTTGTCGCCGGTGAGGAGGCCGACCTTGTCCGCGCCGTACCGACGGCACAGGTCCGCGTACTTCTGGTTCGACAGTGCCTTGATGGGGGTCGTGTAGAAGCACTTCTTGCCCTGCTGGAGGGCCAGGTGGACGGCGAACTCGCCGACGATCGTCTTGCCCGAACCGGTGGGCGCGGCCACCAGGACGCCCTTGCCCCCTTCAAGAGCTTCGCAGGCCTCGATCTGGAAGGGGTCGAGGCCGAAGTCGTACATCTCGCGGAAGCCGGCGAGCGCGGTGGCCTGCTCGACAGCGCGCTTCCGTGCTGCCGCGTACCGCTCGGCCGGTGAGAGGTCGTCTGTCATCGTGCTTTCGAGACTACCGGCCACCAGTGACAACAGGACGATCATTATCCGATCGGACCCCGGGGACAGGGCCGGCGGCGCCGTCAGGTCGCGTCGTCGTAGCCGTTGATCCGCTCCCGCTCGCCGTCCGCCTGCGCCGGCAGCACTCCCCGGTTCGCCGACACGGATTCGACCTCGCCGATGTCCTCGGGCGTGAGGTCCAGCTCGGAGGCCTCGTCGTCGTCCGGCCCCAGGGCGTCGCGACGGGCCCTGCGGCGGTCGTTCAGCAGCGAGAACGCGGTGGCGAGGAAGTACAGGATCCAGATCGGCCCGGCGAGCGCCAGCATCGTCAGCGGGTCCGTACTGGGCGTGGCGACCGCCGCGAACACCGTGATGCCCATGATCATGCCGCGCCACCAGCCGGCCATGCGCCTGCCGGTGATCACGCCGCTCATGTTGAGCATCACCAGGAGCAGCGGCAGCTCGAAGGAGAGACCGAAGACGATCACCATGCGGGTCACGAGGTCGAGCAGGTCGTCCAGTGGCAGCAGGTTGTCGACGCCGAACGGCGTGAACTCGATCAGGACCTTCGCGGTGGTGGGCAGCACCTTGTAGGCGAAGAAGGCGCCGCCGAGGAAGAGCGGGACGCCCGACGCGACGAACCCGTAGGCGTACTTCTTCTCGCTCTTGTGCAGACCGGGCGCGACGAACGCCCAGAGCTGGTAGAGCCAGATCGGCGAGGCCAGCACGACACCCGCCATGAGCGACACCTTCAGCGCCAGCGTGAAGGGGGTGAGCAGACCGTTGATGGTGATCTGCGCGCAGGTGGTGTCGTCGGACGACTGCGCCAGCTGTTCGAAACTCTTCCCGCAGCCGACGGAGTCGAGGATCGGCTCGGTGAAGAAGTTGATGATGTCGTTGTAGAAGAAGGCGGCGACGACCGTGACGAGGACGATGGCCAGCATCGCCTTCGCGAGCCGGTTGCGGAGCTCACGAAGGTGTTCCGCGAGGGGCATCCGCCCCTCCGGGTCCTTCTCTTCCTGCTTGCTGGCGGACTTGAGCAACCCACGTTCCCATCTCGTGCGGCGGACCGGCGGTCACCGGCCCTGCGTCAGCGCTTGGTCGTGTCCGTCGGCTCGGTGACCGGGCGGGAACTGGTCACGTCACCGGGCGCTGCCTGGATGGTGCGCTGGGGCTGCTGGTCGTCCTGCGGCGGCGCGGCCGGAGCGGCGCTGTCGTCCTTGCCCTCGGTCTTCATCGCCTTGGCCTCGCTCTTGAGGATGCGGGCGGACTTGCCCAGGGAGCGGGCCATGTCGGGAAGCTTCTTCGCGCCGAACAGCAGGATGATGACGACGAGGATGAGAATGATCTCGGGAGCGCCGAGCCTTCCGAACATAAGCTTTTACCTTCTCACCGAGGCGGCGTGGTTGGGTTGCTGCCCGACCGGTCGGACCTCTGCCCTAGGGTCGCGCTGGCAGCGATCGTAACGCTCAGGGGTGAACGCGGGGCAATCCCTGTGCGTACTCCCAGTTCGCGGTCCGCGCCTCGCTCTCCGGGCCGCGATCAGCAGCGTACCTGCCCACCCCACGAAGTTGACAGGTCAGAGTGACTCAAAGCGTACGGACAGTACGACTCAGAGGGCGTCCGCGGAGCGGGCCACGCCCACCGAGGCGTGCTCCAGGTCCTCGGCCGCACGGCTGATCCGGCGGGCGGAATCACCGACCTGCCTGCCCAGCCGCTCCGCCTCCAGGAAGACACGGACGGCGAGCACGCCGAGAACGGCGATTCCCAGGAAACCCACAGCGATCGCGAACATCGGCCAGAACATGGCTCGACCCTAAGCCCCCGGGCCCTTCGCGTGCAGACGCAGGGCCCGCACCCCGCCCCGGGTGAGGAGCTCGACGATGCGCTCACCGGCCGGCTTGCGCACCGCCGCACTGCACTGCGGGCAGGTGAAGGAGTAGAAAGTGGTCCGATGCGTGGCGCCGACGACCAGGCGCAGGGCGCTCGCGGAGAGTTCGAAGCCGACCCGGCACTCCGGGCACGCGGCCTTGAACACCACGGGGTCCACTCTCGTCATCCCGGAGAACGCGGACGCCACGGAGATCTCACTCGTACCAGACATCGCCGACCCGCTCAAAGCCCTTGCTCCTGCCTGCCGTACAGCCCGTCATGAACTCCGTGCGGCCCGTCGTCCGGGCGATGTGCTCCCCCGCCACCGGGTGAGGCATTCGGGGCGCCGTCACGAGGCGCACCGCTCAGACCCTGCGGCCGGCCCTCCCCGTCGTCGTACCCGCCTTGCGGTTCGTCGTAGGCCCTGAGCGCCTCGCGGGCGGCCTTGCGGGCGCTGTCGGCGACCTCCGGCGGCGAGACGATCCGGCCGTCGCGCCCGAGCCGCAGGGCGAGGCGGCGCAGCGACGCCGGTTCGGGCGTACGCAAGGTGATGCACAGCCCGCCGTCCGGCAGCTCCTCGGCACTGTCGTGGGGGTAGTACTCGGCGACCCAGCGTCCGCCGGGGCCGACCTCCACCACCACCTCGGGGTCCTCGGCGGCCGGCTGCACCAGCCCCTCCGAGAGGTCCCGCAGCTCGATCTCGGGCGGCGCGGACGGCTCGTCGAGGATCTTGATCTCGGCGACCCGGTCCAGGCGGAACGTACGCCGGGCCTCCGAGCGGCGGCACCACGCCTCCACATACGTGTGCCCGACGCTGACCAGGCGGATCGGGTCGATCTCACGCTCGGTGAGCTCGTCCCGCGAGGGCGAGTAGTAGCGGATCCACAGCCTGCGCCGCTCGGAGATCGCACGGTCGACGTCCGCGAAGACCCCGCCCTCCGCCTCGAAGGTGACCGAGAGGCGGGAGCTGGCGGCGGCGGCCTCGCCCGAGGCGTCCTCCACCTTCGCGGTGGCCCTCAGCAGTGCCTGCCGGTCGCCCTCACGCAGCCCCGGCAGCGTCGACACGGCCCGCGCGGCCACAAGGAGCGCGGTCGCCTCGTCGGCGGCGATCCGCAGCGGCTCCGCCACGTCGTCCGGGTTGTGCCACCAGATCCGGTCACCGTCGGTGTCGATGTCGAGCAGGTCGCCACCGCGGAAACTGGTCCCGCACAGCGGCAGGATGTCCAGGTCGGAGATCAGCTCGTCCTCGGTGATCCCGAAGGCCCGCGCCACGTCCTCGATCCGCGCACCGGGACGCTCACGCAGATACGTCACCAGGGAGAGCATCCGCCGGGTCTGGTCGATCGCGTTCGTGGGCCCGGCCGGTTTTCCTGCCACTTTCCTACGTCCCCCTCAGCCCTTGGCCACAGCGCGCAGCCGGTCCACGACGTCGGCCCGCAGCTCGGCGGGCTCCAGGACCACCACGTCGGGTCCGAACTCCACCAGCCAGGCGTCCAGACCGTGCCCGTACGGAATCTCCAACTCGTCCCACCCGTCGCCGAGTTCCCGCACCGACGCCGCCTTGGCGCGCAGCGGATAGCCCGAGCCCGTCCGCAGCCTGATCAGCGCGGAGCGGTCGGTGATGTCCCCCGCCCAGCCCGCGACGGTCTCCCGCACGGTCACGACGTCCGGCACGTCGGCCGTGTACTTGCCACTGCGCGCCCGGACCTTGCCGGTGATCCGGGACAGCCTGAACACGCGCTCGGCCCCCCGGTCACGGTCCCAGCCGGCCAGGTACCAGTGCCCGCGCCAGCACTCCAGCGCCCAGGGCTCGACATGACGGGGCCCGGGGCGGGCCGCGGTCGCCTTGCGGTAGTCGAAGGTGACGGGACGCCGGTCGCGGCAGGCGAGCATCAGCGGCTCGAAGGCGGCCTCGTGCACCGGAATGCGCGGCTCCAGGGCGCCATGGGGCTCGTACGGGTCGACGCCCTCGGGCAGACCCGCGGCACGCAGCTTCTGCAGGGCGCCGCTCGCCGCGCCCGCGAGCCGGGCCTGCTGCCAGACCTTGGCGGCCAGACCGAGCGCAGCGGCCTCCTCGGCGTCGAGCGTGATGGGCGGCAGCCGGTTGCTGTCGCGGCTGGCCAGATAGCCGACCTCACCGTCGAGGTTCTCCACCGTCGCGATGACCAGGCCGAGTTCGCGCAGATCGTCCTTGTCCCGCTCGAACATCCGGTTGAAGGAGTCGTCCGAGCCGGCTTCCAGATAGGCCTCGATGGACTCGCGGAGTTCACGCTTGCTGAGCGGTCGCCGCGTCCCGAGCAGACACAGCGCCAGGTTCATCAGCCGCTCTGCCTTGGCAATGGCCATCGACGCCCTTCCTATGGTGCTTCCGACCGATGACCGTACCGCTCCGCGGTGTCCTGACAAAAGCCGAGGGCCCATGCCCGGACAGGCATGGGCCCCAAGTGATCAGATCCGGCCGGACAACGATCACACGGCCTACGAAGACCGACACCTACCGGACCGCGAAGTCTCCGAGCCCGGTTCTCCGCGGCCGGTTCTTCGCGGCCGGTTCTTCGCGGCCGGTACTGCGACGACTCGAAAACTCAGACCGAGACCAGGTCGCAGACGAAGATCAGCGTCTCGCCGGGTCCGATGCGGGCACCGGCGCCGCGGTCCCCGTACGCCAGGTGCGACGGAATGACCAGCTGACGGCGGCCACCGACCTTCATGCCCTGCACACCCTGGTCCCAGCCCGCGATGACCTGGCCGACACCCAGCTTGAAGCTGAGCGGCGTACCGCGGTTCCAGGACGCGTCGAACTCCTCACCGGTGGAGAAGGCCACACCCACGTAGTGGACGGAGACGGTGTCGCCCGCCTTGGCCACCGGGCCGTCACCCTCCCAGATCTCCTGGATCTCCAGGTCCTTGGGGGACTCGCCGCCCGGGAAATCGATCTCGGGCTTCTCGATGCTCACGTCAATGCTCCTGCTCGTTCTCGGTGGGGCAACCCGGACAGTCTGTCACTCTCAGCTCGTGGCCAGGATGTCGACCACGAACACCAGGGTGGACTTCGCGGGCAGCTCCTCGCCCTTGGCCTCGTCGCCGTACGCCTGGGCGGCCGGAATCACCAGCAGGACCCGGTCCCCGACGTGCTTGCCGACGAGCCCCTTGTCCCAGCCCGGGATGACCTGGCCCTGGCCGATGACGGTGGAGAAGGGCTGGCCGCTCTTCCAGGAGGAGTCGAAGAGCGTGGCCTTCTTCTTGCCCTCGTTGATCTTCCAGGCGGCGCCGCTGTACTGCATGGTGACCGACTTGCCGCTCTTGACCTCAGCGCCCTTGCCCTGGATGAGGACCTGGTCGACGAGCTTGGCCGGCGGGTCGTTCTTCGGCACGGAGATCGTGGCGGGCGCCTCGTCGTCGGCCTTGATCTGCGGCAGGTCCGACGGGATCGCGGCCTGCTTGCCCTCGACCTTCTTCGGGACGACCTCGCCCACGTCGAGCGCGAAGACCAGCGTGTCCGTGCCCGAGACCCCGGCCTGCTGATTGCCCTGGCTGCCGAAGCCGGCGGCCGGCGGGGCGACCACCAGGACACGGCTGCCCTCCTTCTGCCCCACGAGCGCCTGGGCGAACGCCGGGATGACCGTCTCGGAACCGGCCGTGATCAACTGCGGGGCGCCACCCTCCTGGTAGGAGGAACCGAGGTCCTTGCCGCTCTTCCAGACCTTGCCGGTGAAGTTCATCGACACCAGGTCGTCCTTCTTCACCACCGCGCCGTCACCCTCGGAGACCGCATGCACGACGAACTTGCCGCTCGGGTCGCCCTTGGGCACCTCGATCGTCGCCTGCTTGCCGGCATCGCCCTTGACCTCGGGCATCGGCGACGCCGAGTCCACCGGCTTCGGCACCGCGGCGGACGACGCGGAGGACGACGCCGACGGGTCGGCCTTGTCCTTGTCGCCCTTGTCGTCGTCGCTCCCACAGGCGGACGCGGTCAGCGCCAGGGCGGGCACGATCAGGAGAGCAGCAAGTCGGCGTCGCACATCGATCCTCAGGTCGCTCGAATGGGGTCCAGCCACTCTAGGCCCTCACGCCACCGGGCCGGGGCAGGCGGAACCGGCCGTACCGGTCAAGGGCCGGAAAGAGGACCTGAAAAAGGACAGGAACGAAGACAGGAAGGAAGACAGGACAGAGGTCCTGCACACCCACGGTGTGCAGGACCTCTGTCGTACCTCTGTACCTCTGTTGTACGTCTGGCGTGGCCTCTGACGTGCGGACGACCGCCTACATCCCGGCGATCAGCTTCTCCACCCGGTCGTCCACGGAACGGAACGGGTCCTTGCACAACACGGTGCGCTGCGCCTGGTCATTGAGCTTCAGATGCACCCAGTCCACGGTGAAATCGCGGCGCTGTTCCTGCGCACGCCGGATGAAGTCACCACGCAACCGGGCCCGAGTCGTCTGCGGCGGCACGGACTTGCCTTCGAAGATCTTCAAGTCGTTGCAGATCCTGGCAGCTTGACCCCGCTTCTCCAGCAGGTAGTAGAGACCCCGACGACGATGGATGTCGTGGTAGGCGAGGTCTATCTGGGCGACGCGCGGATTCGACATCGTCATGTTGTGCTTGGCGCGGTACCGCTCGATGAGCTTGTACTTCATCACCCAGTCGATCTCGGTACCGATCCGGTCGAGGTCCTCGGACTCGATCGAATCCAGCGTGCGGCCCCACAGCTCCAGGACCTGGTCCACGACTCCGGTACGGATACCGCGGCGCTCCACGAAGTCCACGGCCTTCTCGTAGTACTCGCGCTGCACCTCCAGCGCCGAGGCCTCCCGGCCACTGGCCAGCCGCACCTTGCGGCGCCCCGTGATGTCGTGACTGACCTCGCGGATCGCCCGGATCGGGTTCTCCAGCGTCAGGTCACGCATCACCGTGCCCGCCTCGATCATGCGCAGCACCAGGTCGGTGGCGCCGACCTTGAGAAGCATGGTCGTCTCGGACATGTTCGAGTCGCCGACGATGACGTGCAGCCTGCGGTAGCGCTCGGCGTCCGCGTGCGGCTCGTCCCGGGTGTTGATGATCGGCCGCGAACGGGTCGTCGCCGAGGAGACACCCTCCCAGATGTGCTCCGCCCGCTGACTCACGCAGTACACCGCGCCTCGCGGGGTCTGTAGCACCTTGCCGGCACCACAGAGGAGCTGCCTCGTGACGAGGAACGGAATGAGAATGTCCGCGAGCCGGGAGAACTCCCCGTGCCGGGCCACCAGGTAGTTCTCGTGGCAGCCGTACGAGTTGCCCGCCGAGTCCGTGTTGTTCTTGAACAGGTAGACGTCGCCCGCGATTCCTTCCTCGTGCAGGCGTCGCTCCGCGTCTACCAGGAGTCCTTCCAGAATGCGTTCGCCGGCCTTGTCGTGGGTGACGAGCTCCGTCAGATTGTCACACTCGGGAGTGGCGTATTCCGGATGTGATCCCACGTCGAGATAGAGGCGGGCACCGTTTCGCAGAAAGACATTGCTACTGCGGCCCCATGACACGACACGGCGGAAGAGGTACCGCGCCACCTCGTCGGGAGACAATCGCCGCTGTCCCCTGAACGTACACGTGACGCCGTACTCGTTCTCCAGCCCGAAAATGCGGCGGTCCATGACTGAACATTACGCCTGATGGCCTGAGCTGAAACGGGGTTCGGCCGCTACGTTTCGATCATTTTCCGAACCACCCTCAACCACCGCACCCACACCCGTAGCTGCGAGGACCCCACCCGTGGCCAGCAGAACAAGCAACGCGACACCCCCCGCCACCCCCGGCACGGCGAAGCCCCACACCACCCCGCCCCACTCCACGACCGGCCCCGCGACACCCATCCCGACCGACGCCCCCACCGTGAACGTCGTCACAAGCCACGAGAACGCCTCCGTGACCGTCCCCCTCGGCGCCTGCCGGTCCACGATGATGAACGCACAGGCGAGACAAGGCGCCAGGAAGACACCCGCAAGCGACACCACCGCCGTCATCGCGACCGCACCCGGCACC
>NZ_LIPP01000369.1 GCF_001418335.1 Streptomyces aurantiacus
CCACGAACCCGAGGCCCCCCGCGAACCCGAAGCACCTCGCGACCTCGTCGGCATCGGCATCGGCCCCAGCAACCTCTCCCTCGCCGCCCTCGCCCACCCCCTGGCCGAACTCGACGCCACCTTCTACGAACAACACCCCGCCTTCGACTGGCACCCCGGCCTGCTCCTCGACAGCGCCACCCTCCAAGTCCCTTTCCTCGCCGACCTCGTGACCCTCGCCGACCCCACCAGCCCCTGGACCTTCCTCAACTACCTCAAGACCCGCGAACGGATCTTCCCCTTCTACTTCGCCGAGCGCTTCCACATCCACCGCACCGAATACGCCGCCTACTGCCGCTGGGTCAGCGACAGCCTCCCCGGGCTCCGCTTCGGCCACCAGGTCGACGCCGTCCGCTGGAACCCCGAACGCGACCTGTTCGAAGTCGACTTCACCCAACTCGACAGCGACGGCGAAGCAGAAGCCCTCGGCCGCACCTACACCAAGAACGTCGCCCTCGGCATCGGCACCGCCCCCCACATCCCCGAACCCCTCCGCCCCCTCGCCGAAGCACCCGGCGTACCCGTCCTCCACGCCGCCGACTACCTCCAGCACCGCGAACGCCTTCTGAGCGCCCACCACATCACCGTCATCGGATCAGGACAGTCCGGCGCCGAGGTCTTCCTCGACCTCCTCAAAAACCGCCCCACCGGCCGCGAAAGAATCCACTGGCTCGCCCGCACCGAGGCCTTCGCCCCCAGGGAGCACTCAAAACTCGGGCTCGAACACTTCACACCCGACTACACGCGCTACTTCCACGCCCTGCCCGAGGCCCTGCGCGACCGGCTCGTCCCCGCCCAGTGGCAACTCCACAAAGGCATCGACGCCGACACCATCGCCGCCATCCACGACGAGCTCTACCGCCGCACCCTCGACAACGGCTGGCCCGACACCGTCCTCACCCCCGGCGTCCACGTCCGCACCGCCGGCCGCATCGCCACCACCAAGATCGAACTCCACCTGGAACACGTCCAACAGGCCAGCCGAACCCGCATGACCACCGACGCCGTCATCCTCGCCACCGGCTACCGAGAACGCCCCCTCGACCGCCTCCTCGTCGGCCTCGACCCCTACATGTGCCGCGACGCCTCCGAACGCCCCAGAATCGACGACCGGCACCGCCTCGTCCTCGACCCCTCCGTCACCGGAACCGTCTACGTCCAGAACGCCGAACGCCACACCCACGGCATCGGCACCCCCCACCTCGGCCTCACCGCCTGGCGCAGCGCGAGCATCCTCAACTCCCTGACAGGAAAAGACCCCTACCCCCTGCCGAGCCGAACGGCCTTCACCACCTTCGGACTCACCCAACAGCCCCAGATCCCACCCACCAGAAAACCAAGGACCCTCACACCACTGGTGGCCGACTGAAAACCAGCCGACCACCAGAAGCAAGCACCCGACTGGAAGCACCCGACTAGAAGCACCCGACTGGAAGCACCCGGCTAAAAGACAGGCGTGCCCTCACGCGTCAGCTTCCAGTCCGCCGAAGCGAACTCCGCCGGATCCAGCGAACCCTTCGCCGTCACCCACTCCGCGATCCGCGTACGAATCTCCGTCGACTCCGCCCACAACTCCTTCGCCGACGCCACATGCGGGAACGCACCCCCACCATTCGCCCGGTAGTTGTTCACCGCCAATACGAACTGCCGCGCGTCGTCCAACGCCGCACCCTCGAAAGAAAGATTCTTGATCCGCGACCCCGCCGCCTGCGAGATATCGATGTCGTACGCCAACCCCGACACATAGTCGTAGTTGTAGTCCGGCCGGCCACCGGCGTTCGTCAGCTTCTCCACATCGACCACCGCACCGACCGCCGTCCGCACGTAATACTCCGCGGAGAACTCCAGATACGCCCGCACCTGCGCACCCGTCATCAACTTCGCGACCAGCGTGTTGTCGAACACGTACAGACCCGACAAATCCCGGATCGTCACATTCCCGGCCGGAATCTCCGACGTCCGCGAGAACGGCGACGCCTGCGACAACACCGGCAACGACGCATACTCCGTACCCACCAGCGCCGCCTTGACCACGTCCTCCTGAACCCTCGTGATCAGGTCGATGATCGGGGCGTCCTTGTACCGCGCCTCCGCCGTCGTCAACGTCTCCGTCGCCGTCCCGACCACCTGATTGACGTACGCCACGACCACATCGTGCTCGTCCTTCAGCAACTTCGTGATCCTGGGGTCGTCAGCCACCGCATTCGAGTTCCGGACCGACGCCGCCACCGACTCGACCGACCACCGGCCCCGCTCGAAAACCAACTCGAAATCGAACAGCGACAACCGCTCCGCGAACGCCAACGGCTCCGACAGAACGACCGTCTTCCCCGACTTCTCGTTCGTCACCCGCAACTCGGGAATCTCCACATGCGCGTGCCCCACCAAAATCGCATCGATCCCGGGCACCTGCTGCGCCACCAACGCCGCCGAATTCTCCACATACGGCAACTGGTCACCGTACGACGACGTGCCCGACGAACCGGAATGCGCCGACACGACCACCACATCCGCACCCATCGACCGCAGCTTCGGCACCCACTTCGCCGCCTGCTCCTCAAGACCCGGGAAAACCAACTTCCCCTGCACATACGCCTTGTCCCAGATCGCGATACCCGGATTCGTGAGACCCAGCACCGCGACCTTGACCGGCGGCGCACCCTTCACATGGAACTTCTTGATGAAATACGGCGGGAAAGCAGGCTTCAACGACTTCGCGTCCAACGCGTTCGCACCCAGCAACGGAAAACGACACTGCTCCTCGAACTTCCGCAGCGTCTCGATACCGTAGTTGAACTCGTGATTGCCCAACGCCACCGCGTCATAACCGATCGCGTTCATCGCCTGCGCCATCGGATGCACCGGCCCACCCTTGGCCGTGATCGGATCGACCTTCGCGTAGTAGTACGTCAGCGGCGTCCCCTGAATCGTGTCACCGGCGTCCAGCAACAACGTGTTGTCGCGGCCCTTCTCCTTGCGCACCGCGTTCACCATCGTCGAGATACGCGCCAGACCCTGCGCATTGCCCGCCGCGTCCTGGTACTCCGCGTCCTTGAAGTAGTCCCAGTTGAAGACATGACCGTGCAGATCCGTCGTCCCCAGCACCGTCAGCGAATACCGCTTCAACTTCGCCTTCCCACGCCCTGTCGGCGCCATCGCAGCCTCCGCCGCCTCCGCGCCCGGCGCCACGGCCGCACCGGCCAGGGCCACCCCCGCCCCGGTCACAGCGGACTTCTTCAGGAACTTCCGACGGTTCAACGACATGACGGGCTACTCCTCGAAGGAACGGTCGACAACGCGCACGTAGGTAACGCGCGTAGATTCTGACCCGGCCACCAGGCACCGCAACACCCCCCGCAGGTTTCGATCTGATGACCGGCAGCCACCCCAACCGGCCAACAGCGACGGACCGCCAATGACACAGTGGAACGCATGACCCCACCCCCCGAAC